>CAKQZO010000067.1 GCA_934293835.1 uncultured Lacticaseibacillus sp.
GCACAAAAAGCTTAGTGCTAGATGTGTAAGTCAGCGGTGTTCCCAGAAGCTCGGTCATTTATGGCCGAGTAGTTCACTATGCGACTAGGTGCGTGACGCAACCGGGGAATTCAGATTATACCTTGACTTTTGAGCCGATAACCGGCAGAATGTTAAACTGTTTGTGTTTTGATTTATGGAAATATTAACGAACGTTCGTTAAGATGATTAAGAAAGTTCTGGGAATTTAACGGATTATCGCCTATAATTAAGCAGATTACAACTGTATATCTCGTGATAATCCAAATATTCGGAGTTAAGGAGAATTAATCTATGAAAGTTCGTCGTAGCGATCGGCTGATCGACGAGACCCGTTACCTGTTGGAACGTCCGCACACTTTGGTACCCTTGACCTTTTTCTCAAAGCGGTACGACTCTGCAAAGTCTTCGATCTCCGAAGACCTCGCGATTGTTCGGCGCACGTTCGCCCAACGTCAGACCGGGATCCTGGAAACCGTGCCTGGCGCGGCCGGCGGTGTGCGCTATATCCCTGTGATGGGCAAGGCCGAGGCCACTGATTTTATTGGGGCGATGGCCAACCGTCTGAGCGAAACCGACCGCTTGTTGCCTGGCGGTTATGTTTACTTATCCGATCTGCTTGGCACGCCAGAGGTGTTGCGGCAAATTGGGCGATTGATCGCGACCCAATACTTAGACCAAAAAGTCGACGCTGTCATGACGGTGGCGACCAAGGGGATTCCGATCGCCCAATCCGTTTCACAATATCTGAATGTACCGTTCGTGATCGTGCGGCGGGATTCGAAGATCACCGAAGGCTCGACGGTTTCGGTGAACTATGTGTCCGCGAGCTCTGCGCGAATCGAGAAGATGGAACTATCCAAGCGCTCGCTTGAAGCTGGCAGTGGGGTCTTGATCGTCGATGACTTCATGAAGGGTGGCGGCACCGTTAATGGCATGCGGAGTCTGATCGCAGAATTCGACGCCAAGCTGGTGGGCATCAGCGTCTTTGCTGAAGGCAACTTCTCTGGTGACCGCATGGTATCGGATTACACCAGCCTGATCCGGGTTGATGAAGTCGACACCAAGGCCAACACGTTACACGCCGTGGCGGGGAACTATCTGGAGAAGAACGCCGAACACTTAGAGGAGCTGATTAAGTGAGCGCGTACCTTTTTCCGGTCAAAATGGCAGTGCTGACCTTCCCGTTTTTGGCGTTGGGGCTGGCATTGCCTTTTTTGATCGTTCAGTATCGCCGATTCGGGAGCTTTCAGTTCTGGCGTGCGATCGTGGTTTATAGCTTCGTCTTCTATATGCTGGCGGCATATTTCATGGTGATCTTGCCGCTGCCGAGTCGCAGTGCGGTGGCAGCCTTGACGACAGCGCGCTACAATCTAGTGCCGTTCACGGCGCTACGCGAATTCTTGCATACCACGGTGTTTAGTCCGATGCATCCGGCGACTTGGTTAGCCGCGATGAAGCAGCCAGGGTTTATCCAGCCGACGTTCAACATCGTCTTGACCCTGCCGTTTGGGGTGTATCTGCGCTATTACTTCAAGCGGCCGCTGTGGCAGGTGCTTCTGCTGAGCTTCGGCTTGTCGCTGTTTTATGAACTGACACAGTTGTCCGGACTTTACGGGTATTATCCACGGCCATACCGTTTGTTTGATGTTGATGATTTGATCTTGAATACTAGCGGTGGCGTGCTTGGCGGCTGGTTGGCACCGACCTTGTTGCGGGCCTTCCCGTCGCGTGATGAGATGGATGCTCGGTCTTTGGCCAAGGGGCAGCGCGTCAGCATCACCCGCCGGCTTGTCGCCTTTATCGTCGATAATGCAGTGATCATGGGCATCGTCGCCGGCTTGCTGAGCCTTTTGGCGCGCCTGTTGGGGGTGGAGAAGCTCTTGCCGGGGCTATTGTTGCAACTGGTCTTGCCGCTGTTTTTCGTACACGTGCTCGTGCCGACGTTCAATCGAGGCGCGACATGGGGGAAGGCGTTAGTCAAGATTCGGGTGGTGACAGTTGATGCCCAACCTGCGGGTTTTTGGCGGCTGTTCCTGCGTGCGTTTTTGTTGTATGGTGTCGCCTTGCAAGGCGGCCGCGGCTTCTTGCTGATGTTTAACGAGATCTTCTCCAAATTCCACCGCACCGAATTGAATTTCATTCTACTCGGGCTGTTTGGAATCGTGGTATTGTTCTTGTTCGCCAACTTCTTGTGGGAAGTCGTGACTCGGGATAACCGTTACTTCTACGATGTCTGGGCGCATACGCATCAAGTCAGCACGATCAAAGCCCAGTCGTGAGGCCTGACCCCTTAGAAAACCTGCAGGCAGGTTTTCTAAGGGGCTTTTTTGATCGGCGGTAGGCCAGTTCTTGTCAGCGGTGTGTCACTGGGCTATCATGAAGTAAATCGAATTCACAAAGGAGTTTGTCATGTCTGCTAAATTCACGATCATCCTCGCCGCCGGCAAAGGCACGCGGATGAAGTCTTCGTTATATAAGGTGCTTCACCAAGTTTGCGGGAAGCCGATGGTCGATCACGTGTTGACCCAGGTTGAGCAAACCGCTCAAGACGCGGTCGTCACGGTTGTCGGTCACGGGGCAGAAGCGGTGGAGGAAGCGTTAGGCGATCGAACGCAGTTTGTCGTGCAAGCCGAACAGCTCGGGACCGGGCATGCGGTCTTGCAGGCGGAGCCGCTATTAGGCGATCGCGAAGGGGAGACGCTGATCGTTAGTGGCGACACCCCGTTGTTTACCGCGGCGACGTTCGAGAAGCTGTTTGCTTATCACGAAGCCGCAGGGGCTAAGGCAACGGTCCTCACCGCCGTTGCGCCGGACCCGTTTGGCTATGGCCGCGTGATTCGCAACGCTGACGGTTCTGTCCAGAAGATTGTGGAACAAAAAGACGCGACCGCGGCTGAGGCGGCAGTGACCGAGATCAACACCGGGGTGTATTGCTTCGACAACCAGTGGCTGTTTTCGGCGCTACATCAGGTCGGCAACGATAACGCGCAAGGCGAATACTACCTGCCAGATGTCATCGAGATCTTGAAGGCGCAAGGTGAAACAGTTGCCGCATACAAGATGGCAGACTTCACCGAGTCGATGGGCGTCAACGATCGCGTTGCCTTGGCCGCAGCTACCAAGGTGATGCAGGCGCGGATCAATGAAGCGCATATGAGAAACGGTGTCACCATGATCGATCCGGCGACGACTTATATCGATGCCGATGTGGTCATCGGCAACGATACGATCATTGAGCCTGGCGTTTATTTGAAGGGGAAGACCGTCATCGGCTCGAACTGCGTGATTGGCACCCACTCTGAGCTGATCGACGCAACGATCGAAGACGATGTCCGCGTGACGAGTTCGACGATCGAATCTTCGATCATGCGCAAAGGCTCGAACATCGGCCCGAACTCGCATCTGCGCCCGCAGTCTGATATTGGCGAAGGCGTCCATATTGGCAATTTCTGCGAGGTGAAGAAGGCCACGCTTGGCCCCCGCACGAAGCTTGGCCACTTGTCTTATGTGGGTGACGCGACGCTGGGAGCGGATATCAACATCGGCTGTGGGGTCGTCTTCGTCAACTATGATGGCGTGCGCAAGTTCCACACTACGGTCGGTGATAAGTCCTTCATCGGCTCTAACGCCAACATCGTCGCCCCGGTCACCCTCGCCGATCACAGCTTCGTGGCAGCCGGTTCGACGATCACCCAGGATGTGCCGTTTCACGCGATGGGCATCGCGCGTTCACGGCAAACTAACAAGGCCGATTTCTGGGATCGCTTGCCGATCGCTGACGATCCGGATTGGAATTAAACAAATAACGCGGAGGTGTGACAAAAGTCGCAACTCCGTTTTTGTTTCTGGGTAATTGACGAGAATTGCATGGCTTTCAGATTAAGTTATTTTGTTTTCATCCGCTTACATGTGGATTTGACTCCCCAGAGCGGATGCTTTTTTGCTATACTAGAGCGTGTGTGAGCAGGAGGAAACCGGTGTATCGTTCGGGTTTATCACTCACTACGATGATATTGCTAAATTAATTCAGGTGGAGGAAACCATGCCAGAGCATTATGCTGATCCAAAGTTGAAGATTTTTGCCTTGAACTCAAACAAGCCACTTGCTGAAAAGATTGCCAAAGAAGTCGGCGTTGAGTTGGGGAAGTCGTCTGTTAAGCGCTTCTCCGACGGGGAAATTCAAATCAACATCGAAGAGAGTATTCGTGGGGATGATATTTACCTTGTCCAGTCGACATCCGCACCAGTCAACGACAACCTGATGGAACTCTTGATCATGATCGATGCGCTGCGGCGGGCTTCTGCCCACACGATTTCTGTCGTGATCCCGTATTACGGCTATGCGCGCCAGGATCGCAAGGCCCGCTCACGTGAACCAATCACTGCGAAGCTGGTGGCCAACATGCTCGAACGCGCCGGTGCAACTCGGGTGCTGGCCCTCGACCTGCATGCCGCGCAGATCCAAGGCTTCTTCGATATTCCGGTCGATCACTTGATGGGCGCACCGTTGTTGGCAGATTACTTCTTGCGCAACGCGTATAACGGCGAAGATACGGTTGTTGTTTCGCCTGACCATGGTGGTGTGACGCGTGCCCGGAAGCTGGCCGAATTCTTGAAGGCGCCGATCGCCATTATCGACAAGCGGCGCCCGCGGCCTAATGTTGCCGAAGTGATGAACATCGTCGGTAAAGTCGACGGCAAGCGGTGCATCATCATCGACGATATGATCGATACTGCAGGCACAATCACGCTGGCCGCTGCAGCGCTGAAGAATGCCGGGGCGACCGAAGTGCTGGTCGCGGCGACCCACGCAATCTTCTCAGGCCCAGCGGTTGAGCGTCTGGAAAACTCTGTGATCGAACAAGTTGTCGTCACCGACTCCATCCAGCTGGCAGAAGAGAAGAAATTGTCCAAGTTGGTGCAGGTTTCGGTTGGCCCACTGATCGGTCGTGCGATCACGCGCATCCAAGAAAACAAGCCGGTTTCACCATTGTTTGAAAACCGCTTCAAAAAATAACCACGATACGCGACGGCTTCGCTTCTGAAGTTGTCGTTTTTTTGTGCAAATAATCGCTTTCATTCGCGCCTAAATAGGCTTATGGTAATGCTGATGAGGTTACCCATCCGACAATAGGAGGACAGTATGTTTCAATTTCTGACGTATCCGATGTTCGTCGTTGAGAATCCTGGCGATGTCAAGCACCGCTTCACCTTCACGAGCCCCGATTTCGCCGAGCTACGCATTCAAGGGCCGACGATCGTCACCACGGCACATCAAAGTGGCGCGGCCATCGCGCACATGATCGATGCCGGGGTCCCTGCACCGTTACCTAGTGCAGTCCTGGCGACTGACCGCCGCGTGGTTTATGTGTCGGTTGACCGCAGGCAATGATTGCGACTCGCGAATGCCAACAACGCCCTCACCTCATGATTCGAGTCGAATCGTGAGGTGGGGGCGTTGGAGATTATTCCATGATTTTGCTCTTTTTGGAGACGGCGTGCATCTTGTCGATCAGTGGCCGGATCGGTCCTTTGAGGAATAAGCCCCCGAAGAAGAAGATGAGGCCGAATAAGGCAAGATGCCAGAGATCTGACACGAGGTTGGGCCAGTAGATGCCGCCAACGGTTTCACGCAAGGCGTTGACCGCGTAGGTGAATGGTAGCCAAGGGTTGATCATCTGGAAGAATTTACCCGAAAGCACGACCGGGAAGTTCCCACCAGCACCGGAGATGGAAAGCACCAAGATGATGATGCCTATCCCTTTACCGATGTTACCGAACAAGGCGATCAGGCTGTACAAGATCGAGACGAAGATCACCGATAGTCCCATGGCAAACAGAATATACAGTGGCTTGTTGACGACGTAAGTGCCGATCAAGAAAATATTGCCGAGGGCAGCGATCAAGCCTTGGCCCATGCCTAAGCCGACAAAGGTCAGCCACCGCGCGATGTATTGCTGCTTGACCGTGGCGGCTTGTAATTCTTCCGGTAGGTGATATTCGGTGATTAAGATCGCACCGAGTAATAGCGCACCGACCCAGATACATAAGGCGAGGTAAAAGGGTGCGGATTGTGACCCATAGGTGGGAATCGGGTAGAGGGATTTCTGGTTGAGCGCCACCGGATTGGCGAGAAAATCGGCCTCTTTGCCAGCGTCGCGGCGCAGTAGCTTCATTAAGGCGGCGAGATCAACTGATTGTTCGCCTTTTTTGATTGCGGTCGCACTTTTTTGGATGGCGGTCTTCAACGTCGGCCAGTCAGACTGGATTAGCTCGTGCGCGTCGTTCAGCCCAGAAGCCAGCACCGGCATTTTGTTGTTCGCCAGGTCTAGCGAACTGGTGAGTTCTTTTTCGAGTGCTGGCAGGTCGTTGTTGACGAAGGCGGTCGCGGTTTTGAGTTTTGCCTTCAGCGTTGGGAAGTCGTTTTGGTAAAGCTCGGCGACGGTGTTGATACCGCCGGTGATCTGATTCATGTGCCCGTTCAACAAGTCGTTGGCATCGGCCAACTCTTGTTTCAAGGCGGGGAGTTCTTTTTGGGCTTTCAAGAGCACTGTCTGGGCTTGGTGCAAGAGGCTCTTGGTGTTTTTCAAGAGGCTTGGCATCTGCGGCAAGACCTTGGTGTTGATGTCTGCCAGCGTGGTGCTAGCGGCGTTCAAGACGCGCTTGAACTGGTCAATCAGGTGCTGCACGCTGGTTGCTAGGCCCAGATTCTGTAAGGCCGTCGCGTCTTGTGTGAACGTGTCTGCCGTTTGTTCTAGCGCGGCGAGGCGGCTTTGAATCTCGGCGGTTGACAGGTTAGGCAAGGCGGTGGCGAGCGCATCGGCTTGTGAGGAGACGCGCGTGGCCACGGTGCTGATGGCTTGCAGGCGCTGGATCGCCTGATTCAAGCTGGTATCATCGGCGCCTGTATTCAAGGCATTATAGCTTGTTTGTAGCTGTTGCAAGGCCGCGGCCAACTTGGTCGCCGCCGTCGCGGTGTTAGCTTGGCGCGTGGCGGTTTGCTTCAGCAGTGTCGCGATGGCTGCTTTTGTCTCTGCTGTTGTCTGGGATTGGTCGAGGTCTGCGAGCTTGGCGTTGATTGTGGCGAGGTCTTGTCCGAGGGTCGTGCTGGCGGTTTGAATCATGGTCAAGCCGGCGGTGGTGGCATGGTCGACGATTGTCAGTCCGGATTCGACTTGGGGGATAACTTCAGATTTGGTCGTGCCGACCGCAGCTTGGGCCTGTTTGCCGAAGTTTTCGAGATCTGGCAAGGTGCCGTCGATGCTATCGATGGCTTTGAGGCCTTGATTGGTCACGCCAAGTGCTTTTTGGATGCCAGATTCGAGTTGTGAGAAGTTGTCATTGACGAGTTGGAGCTGACGGCCGGCGTTTTTGACTTCTGGCAATTTGCCTTGCACTTGGACGGCTAGCTGGCCTGCCGAGTCTGCCAGTGGCAGGTAGGCGTTCGCCTTGGTGAGCTTGGCGGCCATCTGATTGACCTCAGGCAAGTAGTCCGCCATAGCGTTCGCCTCGTCGAGCTTCTTTTGGATGCTGGGCAGCCGTTTGCGGACCGTTTCGACCTCGTTGAGGTAACTCTCAATTGTCGGCAATTGGTCATTGGTTTTCGTGACAAGGCTGGCGAAGCGGCGAATCAGCGGCAGGTTGTTGTCGAGCTGGATGCCGGCCTTGTTGAATTCGGTCATCAGTGTCTTGGCAACGGTATCGACGAATTGAGTCGAGATCGTGGATTGCAACGTCGTGGCACCACTAGCGGTGATTTTTGGGGCGATCGCGTTAACCTTCTCGTTGACATAATAGTCGAGCTGCGGTTTCTTGACCTTGCCTTCGACGATCGTCAGCAGGTCTTTGGAGAAGGACTGAGGCACGACGATCCCAGCGTAGTATTTTCCAGACTGGACCCCGTCAACCACGGCTTTTTTGGAGTGGACAAACCGCCAGCCGAGTTTTTTATTCTGATGCAGTTCGGAGACGAGCTCTGAGCCGATGGCCACTTTTTGGTGGTTGAAGGTCGCCGCTTGGTCGTCGGAATACACAGCGACGGTCAACTCTTGGGTGTTGCTGTAAGGATCCCACAGCGCCCAGACGTTGAACCAGCAATACAGCGACGGAATCACGACTAAGGCAAGCACCAAAAGAAAGGCCGGGGGGCTTTTCAAAAGTCTACGCCAGTCGAGTACGAACAGTTTTCCAATAGTACGCATTTTTATCCTCCGAGATTTTTATTAATACTATCATGAATTCTTCGGTATCGAAAGTCGAGACTGATCGAGGTGGAAATCAAAAAGGGGCTGTGAAAAAGGCGGTTTTGGTACCGACGGATAGCCTAAGCAGACGCTGGGTCCGAACTTTGGACCTAGTGTCTGGTGTAGCT
>CAKQZO010000068.1 GCA_934293835.1 uncultured Lacticaseibacillus sp.
GTGCTGGACGGTGCCGAGTTGCGCGTAGCTGATCTCGATACTTAAGGCCTTTTGCCAGACGCGTTCAACCACGCCGATAGCCGCCACGGCGTCTTGCACCCCGTTGGCATAGGCCCGAATCAGGCCGCCGGCGCCGAGTTTGGTGCCGCCAAAATAGCGTGTGGTCACCGCGCAGACATCGTGCAGCCCCATCTGCTGAAGCGTCTGCAACATAACCGCGCCGGCGGTGCCCGAAGGCTCGCCGTCATCGCTGGCGCGCTGAATCTGGTCGGTGTCGCCGAGCAGGTAGGCGGGGACGTTGTGATTGGCCTTGTAGTGCTGTTTTTTGATTGCAGCGATGAAGGCGTGGGCGTCTTCTTCGGTGTGGATGCGCGCCAGATGCGTGATGAAGCGCGACTTCTTGATGATCAATTCGTGTTCGCCGTTTTCGGCGATCGTGCGATAAGCCATGGGAGGGACTCCTTTTGCGATATGCGGGGATGCAGTTGTTACAAGCTGAAGTTGCTGATTCCAGTTTAGCACAGGCCATCGTCGGCATGCAGGCAGATGGGACCTGTAACCGCTGCGGCCAGCGCCAGCCGGTGAAGTTACCCAGCGGCGCGCGGTATTGCGCGGCGTGTCTCACCTTGGGGCGCGTGAGCGATGAGACGCGGTTGGTGCGTTTTGCGGCACCGCCTTTACCACCTGGGCAGTATTTGACCTGGCAAGGGACGCTGACTCCCGCCCAGGAAGAAGTCAGTGCGGCGCTTCAGACCTCGGTGGCAGCCGGCCGCGACCACCTACTGTGGGCGGTGACTGGCGCCGGGAAGACGGAGATGTTATTTGCCACTATCGCGACAGTGTTAGATGCCGGCGGGCGCGTCGGTGTCGCGGCGCCGCGAGTCGATGTTGTGCGCGAGCTTGCCCCGCGCCTGGCGGCCGCATTCGCCCACACGCCCATGGCCGTGCGTTACGGTGGGGCGCCTTGGCCGGGGCACGATGTGGCGCTGACGGTGCTGACGACGCACCAGCTGTTGCGCTATTATCAGGCGTTCGATCTGTTGATCATCGATGAGGTCGACGCCTTCCCGTTCGTACACAACCAAGCCCTCGCCTATGCCGTTGAACATGCGGCGCGCGGGGCGAAGGTGTGGTTGAGTGCGACCCCGCCAGCGCCATTACTGCGTCTGGCACGCCGCGGACACATGGGATTGAGCATCTTGCCGCGCCGGTTTCACAACGCACCACTGCCGGTGCCACGCCTGGCGTGGCTGCGGTACCAGCAACTTCCCGAACGCGTGCCGCCGCAGCTCAGTCGGCGCCTGAGGGCGATTGTGGCGACGCATCGCTGCTTGGTGTTTGTGCCTGAGATTGCGTGGCTGGGCCCACTCGTCACGAAGCTGCAAGCGGAACTGACGGTGCCGATCGCCGGGGTGCACGCCAGCGATCCAGACCGGGTGGCCAAGGTCTCGGCCTTTCGGCGCGGTGAATTACAGCTATTGGTGACGACCACGATTTTAGAGCGCGGGGTCACGATTCCTAAGTGTGCGGTGGTGGTGTTGGCCGCCGATGCGCGCCAGTTCGATGCCGCGGCGCTGATTCAGATGGCCGGACGGGCGGGCCGAGATGCGGATTCGGTTGACGATCCGGTGTGGTTTTACACCCATCATTATACCCGGGCGCTCCAACAGGCCAGCCGCACGATCCGCACGCTTAATCGGCAGGCGGGCTTCTAGCGGACAGGAGGTGTGAGATGAAGTGTTTATTATGCGGGCAGCCGCTTCGTTGGGCGCTGCGGCTAACGGAACTAGTGCGGCTGCAAGCGTTGGTCGCGCCACGGTTGTGTGCGGGCTGCCTGCGGACGTTTGACCGCATCGATCAGCGAACCGCCTGTCCAGGCTGTGGCCGCGCCGATTCGCCACAGCTGTGTCAGGATTGCCGTCGCTGGCAGGACCAGGGGCTGATGCTGTTGC
The DNA here is from genome assembly GCA_934293835.1 of uncultured Lacticaseibacillus sp. Classification (GTDB taxonomy): domain Bacteria; phylum Bacillota; class Bacilli; order Lactobacillales; family Lactobacillaceae; genus Lacticaseibacillus. Next base: position 1,953 of record CAKQZO010000068.1, read on the forward strand.
AGCATCGGGCGGTTTTTACGTACAACCCGGCGATGAAGGCGTTCATTCAGCAATACAAGGGGCTCGGTGACTGGCGCCTACACGTCGCGTTTCAACCAGACCTGCAACCCCCTCGACGTGGGGTTTTGGTGCCGATTCCTAGTGAGGCTGGGCATTATGCGCGCCGAGGCTTTGATCCGGTGTTGGGCTTGTTCAGTCACCTGCCGTTGCACCAGTGGTTGCATAAGGCGGACACCGACCAGCCCCAGGCGCAGAAAAATCGCACTGGTCGCCTGGCGACCCCGCAGAGTTTTAGCGTGCGGCCAGATGTCGAATTCGGGCGCGTCAAGCGGGTGATCTTGGTAGATGATCTCTACACGACCGGGCGCACGCTTTATCACGCCGCTGCGGCGTTGCGGGCCGGTGGTTTTCACGGTGAAATCACAAGTTTTTCGTTAATTAGGTAAATAATTCACAGAGAATCGTTTGTGTCCAAGCACGCAGTCGGCTATAATAAAGATACAGAGATGGAAGGGCTAACAAAGCCCACCATCTCATGCGTCACCGCATTTGTGGCGCTGATGAAAGGGGAGAAGTGTCATGCTAACATACAACGTTCGTGGCGAAAACATCGAGGTCACTGAAGCGATTCGGGCTTATGTCGAAAAGCGCATCAGCAAACTCAACAAGTTCTTTGATAACTCGGTTCAAGCGATCGCGCATGTGAATTTGAAAGTTTACCCCGACAAGACGGCCAAGGTAGAAGTAACGATCCCGTTGTCTTATCTCACATTGCGTGCCGAAGAAACCAGCCCTGATCTGTATGCCAGCGTTGATCTGGTCACCGATAAGTTGGAGCGGCAGGTTCGCAAATACAAGACCAAGATCAACCGCAAGTCCCGTGAAAAAGGTATTGACCCGATTCAAGTGGCGGCGGCTGACGAAGAAGACGTGCCAGAAGACGATTTGGCAGTTGTGCGCACCAAGCGCGTGTCTTTGAAGCCGATGGATTCTCAAGAAGCCATCTTGCAGATGGATATGTTGGGCCATAACTTCTTCATCTTTGAAGATGCCGAAACTAGCGGCACCAGCATCGTCTACAAGCGTCGCGATGGCCGGTATGGTTTGATCGAAACCGACGAATAATTTTTGAAGATAAGTTTATAGGCTGAGACGCCGCAAACATAACGCCTACGCGCTTCGATTCGTTCCTTGAGTCGCGGTGCGGAGGCGTTATTTGTGTGCGCGACTCGTGATTGCCAAGAATCATCTGTGCAAGTCGGGAGATGGCTAGGTGGTAGTGGTTTTCTTCTGCTGAAATCAATGCTAGAATAATGTGGATACTGTCAGTTAGTGTACACATTTTGACAGAAGGGAATTCAATTAATGGCTAATCCAATTAGAAAATGGGTCGAAAACGACAAACGCGAAGTGAACCGCATCGGCAAGATCGCCGATAAGGTCATCGCACATGAAAAAGATTTTGCCGCATTAAGCGACGAAGAATTACAAGCAAAAACGCCGGCATTGAAAGCACGGCTGGAAAAAGGGGAAACCCTCGACGATATTTTGCCAGAAGCTTTTGCGGCAGTCCGCGAAGGCGCCAAGCGGGTCTTGGGGCTGTTCCCATTCCGTGTGCAGATCATCGGCGGGATCACCTTGCATGAAGGTAACATCGCCGAGATGAAGACCGGTGAAGGGAAAACCTTGACCGCGACCATGCCGGTGTATCTGAATGCCTTGGCCGGTCACGGGGTCCATGTGGTCACCGTCAACGAGTACCTGAGTGCGCGTGATGCAACCGAAATGGGCGAGCTTTATAACTGGATGGGCCTGTCCGTCGGTTTGAACACGCATGAGAAGTCTAGCGATGAAAAGCGTGAGGCGTATAATGCCGATATCACCTACTCGACGAACGCCGAGCTCGGGTTCGATTACCTGCGTGACAACATGGTCGTCTACAAGCAACAGATGGTCCAGCGCGAATTGAACTACGCCATTGTCGATGAAGTGGACTCCATCTTGATCGATGAAGCGCGGACGCCTCTGATCATCTCTGGTGGCGCCGAGAAGTCCAACGGGCTATATATCCGGGCCGATCGCTTCGTCAAGACGCTCAAAGAAGAAGACGACTACAAGATCGACTGGCCGACTAAGACCATCAGCTTGACCGAAAACGGGATCCGCAAGGCGGAAAAGGCGTTCGGGTTGAAGAACCTGTACGACACCGAAAACACCGCCTTGACGCACCACATGGATCAGGCGTTACGGGCCAACTACATCATGCTCAAAGATATCGACTACATGGTCAAAGACGGCGAAGTCCTGATCGTCGATTCCTTCACTGGTCGGGCGATGGAAGGCCGCCGCTTCTCCGATGGCCTGCATCAGGCGATCGAAGCCAAGGAAGGCGTCGAGATTCAAGATGAGAACCAGACTATGGCGACCATCACCTATCAGAACTTCTTCCGGATGTACAACAAACTCTCTGGGATGACCGGGACGGCGAAGACTGAAGAAGAAGAATTCCGCGAAATCTACAACATGAACGTGCTGTCGATTCCGACGAACCGGCCGATCGCCCGGGTGGACTCTCCAGATATTTTGTATCCGACGTTGGATGCGAAGTTCACCGCGGTGGTCAACGACATCAAGGCGCGTCACGAAAAAGGCCAACCGATCTTGGTCGGGACTGTGGCGATCGAATCTTCTGAGCGGCTGTCGCAGATGCTCGATGAAGAAGGCATTCCGCATTCTGTTTTGAACGCGAAAAACCATGCGCGTGAAGCCGAAATCGTCATGAATGCCGGTCAACGCGGCGCCGTCACCATCGCCACCAACATGGCTGGGCGGGGGACCGACATTAAGCTCGGCCCTGGGGTCAAAGAAGTCGGCGGCCTTGCTGTCATTGGGACGGAGCGGCATGAGTCTCGCCGAATCGACAACCAGCTGCGTGGCCGTTCCGGGCGTCAAGGGGATCCGGGTTCCACTCAGTTCTACCTGTCCTTGGAAGATGACTTGATGAAGCGCTTCGGTTCTGACCGCATCAAGGCGATGCTTGATCGCTTCAAGCTGGAAGACGACGAACAGGTGATTCGCAGCCGCATGATCTCGCGCTCGGTCGAATCCGCCCAAAAGCGGGTCGAAGGGAACAATTACGATACGCGTAAGAACACGCTGCAATATGATGACGTGATGCGTGAACAGCGCGAAGTCATCTACAAGCAGCGCCAACAAGTCATCAACGAAGAAGAGACGCTCCAGCCAGTGCTGATGGCGATGATCAACCGTTGCATCACCCGCATCGTGCAACTGCACACCCAAGGCGAATCTTCCAAGTGGGAGCTCGACAAGGTTTACGACTATGTGACCACGAACATGGTCAACCCAGAGGTGCTTAAGCCCGACGACTTGGCCGGGCTCAGCCAAGATGAGCTGATCAAGAAGATTGAAGGCCTGGCAGAAGCCAACTACCAACAGAAGTTGAAGCAGCTTGGGGACAAAGACCAGATGCTTGAATTTGAGAAGGTGGTTATCTTGCGGGTCGTCGATTCGTTGTGGACAGACCACATCGACGTCTTGGATCAACTGCGCCAGTCCGTCGGCTTGCGGGGATACGGCCAGATGAATCCGTTGGTCGAATACCAAGAAGAAGCTTACCGGATGTTTGAAGAGATGATCGCCCACATGGACGAAGATGTCACCCGTCTATTCATGAAGGCCGAAATTCGCCAAAACATTAGGCGCTAAAAACCACAGAGCGAAACAGGACGAATTTAGCGGCGAGTCTAAGGCAGTTTGGGCGGGAGCCGGCAACGCCGGTGGACGACCGAAATGACTTAGACGCAACCGCGTTGTCCTGTGCAGCTCGACTAAAAACCACGCGCAGCTCGACTAAGAGACACAGAGTAGCTCGCCTGCACCACCCAGCACGACGCAAGCAAAAGGCCGGACGATGCCCGGCTTTTTGCTTGGCGTGAAGGCATGACGATAATAAAGGAGATTTTTGCATGGAAATCGCAGAAGCGCGCAACACGCTTGCGCAATTAAGAACCAAAATAAATCAGTTCAGGGGGTCTCTTTGACCTCGATGCCTTGAACGAACGCATCTCTGAGAACGAAGGCCGGATGGCGGAGCCAGATTTCTGGAACGATCGCCAGGCCGCCCAAAAAGTGATCGATGCCAACAATATTCTCAAGACCAAGCATGATAATTTTTATGCGCTCGCCAACCAGCTGGATGACCTCGATGTGTCCTTGGAGCTGTTGCAAGAAGAGCCTGATGAGGACATGCAAGCAGAGCTTGAAGCCGGCATCCATGAGCTTGAAGAACGCATGAACAGCTACGAAATGGCGCTGTTGCTCAACGGCAAGTACGATGCCAACAACGCGATCTTGGAAATCCATCCCGGCGCGGGTGGCACCGAGTCCCAAGACTGGGGAAGCATGTTGTTGCGGATGTACCAGCGTTGGGCCGATCAGAACGGCTTCAAAGTTGAGGTCGCCGACTACCTCGCTGGTGATGAAGCCGGCATCAAGTCCGTGACCTTGTTGATCACCGGAGAGAACGCCTATGGGATGTTGCGCAGTGAAAAGGGGGTTCACCGGCTGGTGCGCATCTCGCCATTTGATTCAGCCGGCCGCCGGCATACCTCTTTTGCCAGCGTGGATGTCATGCCTGAGTTGGACAACTCGATCGATATCGAGATTCGTCCAGATGATATCAAGATGGAAGTCTTCCGCTCCAGTGGTGCCGGTGGGCAGCATATCAACAAGACGAGCTCGGCGGTGCGGTTGATCCACATCCCGACTGGGATCGTGGTGTCTAGCCAGGCACAGCGCTCGCAGTTTCAGAACAAAGACACGGCGATGGGCATGTTGAAGGCGAAGCTGTATCAGCGGGAACAAGAGAAAAAAGCGCAAGAAGCCGCGGCCATCAAGGGCCAACAGTTGGATGTCGCGTTCGGGTCGCAGATTCGCTCGTATGTGTTCCATCCTTACACGATGGTCAAAGATCACCGCTCTAACTTCGAAACTGGTAACGGTCAGGCCGTGATGGACGGCGACTTGAATCCGTTCATCTACGCGTACCTGCAATGGCAGCTCGCGTCTGAAAACCCGGACTAGTCGCGAATGTTTTGTAATGTATCTGCAATGGTTCTGTTGTATCGGCCTGTTATACTAGTCCCTGTTTGTAACAATGCCTATAAGGAGACGCGCGCATGATTCAAATGAAGAACGTGATGATGAAGTACGATAACGGTGTCGTCGCGATGAAAGATCTCAACCTCACCATCGATGCAGGTGAGTTCGTGTACGTGATCGGCCCTAGTGGTGCCGGGAAGTCCACGTTTATCAAGATGCTTTACCATGAACTGACCCCCACTGAAGGGGACATCAAAATCAATGAGTTCGATTTTGCGACCATGCGTCCGTCTGAAGTGCCGTATCTACGGCGCAAGATCGGGATCGTGTTCCAAGACTTCAAGCTGTTACCACGCTTGACGGTTTATGAGAACGTGGCCTATGCGATGCAGGTGATCGAGACCCCAGACAAAGACATCCGGCCGCGGGTGCAAGAGGTCTTGAAGCTGGTCGGCTTGGAACAAAAGATTCGTCGCTTCCCGTCTGAATTATCAGGAGGCGAACAGCAGCGGGTCTCGATCGCCCGGGCGATCGTGAACAAGCCGCAAGTGGTGATCGCCGACGAACCGACGGGGAACCTGGATCCGGAAACCGCCGAAGGCATCATGGAGATTCTGGAGCGCGTGCACGCGACCGGGACGACCGTGATCATGGCCACGCATAACCAGCAGATGGTGGATGAACACACGCATCGAGTTCTGGAAATTGCTGGTGGCCGCGTGATCCGTGACGACAAGGAAGGGAGTTACACCAGTGAAGCCTAATGTCATGAAGCGTCATCTGAAAGACTCCTGGAAGTCCTTACGCCGCAACGGCTGGATGTCCGTTGCCGCGGTATCAGCAGTGACGGTCACCTTGTTGTTGGTCGGGATTTTCATGGCGTTATTGTTGAACGTCAACCGCATCTCGACACAGGTAGAAAATGACGTGCGTGTGCGGGTCTATGTCGACCGCGGCACCACCAAGAAGCAAGAAGCCAAGCTGCAGACGCAGCTGAAGGCGATGAAGCAGGTCAAGTCGGTGCACTACCGCTC
>CAKQZO010000069.1 GCA_934293835.1 uncultured Lacticaseibacillus sp.
GTCTGGGACACTTATATCGTGACGGCCAAAGACAAGCCGACCTACGACAGCCTGACGCAGCTCAAAGGCAAGAAGCTCTTGAATGCCCAATCGACCAACCAGGCCGCGTTAGCGGAGGCCTACCTCAAAAAGCATCCCGGCTATTTCACGGATCAGCTGGGGACCTACACCGATTCGCAGATGGTGCAAGGACTCAGCTCCGGATCGGCTGATGCCGCGTTGGCCCCGAAGTATGAGGTCGATGGCTGGAACCGCAAGCTTAATCAAGGTCTGAAGATTGGGGATAAGCCGATCAACTCTTCAGATGCGTATGTGTTGTTCAATAAGAGTACTGATGCCAAACTGGTCAAGGCCGTCAACGGCGCGATGAAGCAGTTGCGCAAAGATGGCACCTTGACCAAGTTATCTAAACAGTATCTCAAAGGTGACTATGTTCCCAAAGGATAGGAGGTGAGTCGAATGAGTTTTGACGTTAAGACGATGGTCAGTGCTTTATGGATCGCCAGCCACTACATCGGCGGCACATTGTTCATGGCTACGGTGGCAATGCTTCTGGGGTTAGGCATCGGGATTGGGATCGCCTTGCTGCGCTTCTATCACGTCGCCGGCATCGCCGGGCTCTTGAAGGCAATCATCACGGTTCTCAAGGGGATCCCGGTGGTGTTAGTGATGTTAGGCGGCTACATGGTGATGAATCAAGGCTTCAATCCTTTTGCCAAAGCCATGGGGTGGTCGCTCCGCTACAAAGATGTCAGCCCGTATTGGGTGGCGATCTTCACCCTATTGCTGATGGCGATCGTGAACATCTCAGAGATTTATCGAGGGGCCTTCGACGCGGTCAAGAAAGGCCAGTTCGATGCCGCAACGGCGATCGGCTTCACGCGCGGACAGATCATTAAGAAGATACTGTTACCTCAGTCGTTGCCGACGGTTGTGCCGATGCTGGCCAACTTCTTCATCAACCTGATCAAGGCATCGGCTCTGGCCTCGATGGTCGGCGTGATGGACATCTTCCAGGCAGCCAGCAACGCCGCGCAACAGAATTATAGTTATCTCGAATCGTATGTTGCGGCCGCCATCTTGTATTGGGGGCTCAGCTTAGCCATCGACTTGGTCGCAAGATTACTCGAACACCGGGTTAGCCGCAAGTTTGTCGGCACGGTGGCCACGGCATAACCATTTAAGGAGGATAAATATGTCATATACGTTTGCAAATCGAACCGCGGCCATGCGCCGCAACAAGCTCCGCGAGAACGCCAAGCGCAACATGAACGGGGATGACAACATCTCGTTTGCCTATGGTTATCCGCCGACAGAGGCGTTTCCGATTGCGACCATCAAGCAGATCTCTGATGAAATCTTCGCGACCGTCGATCCGCAGCGCTATATGCAATATGGCCCGGCAGAAGGGCTGCCAGAGCTGCGGCAGTTGATGAAAAAACGCCTGGTCGAGGTCGACCACATCCCCCAAGGCGCCAGCGAACCGGTGTTGATCACGTCGGGGTCGACGCAAGGCTTCGACCTCGTCGTCCGCACCTTTTGCAACGAAGGCGATCAGGTGTTGTGTGAGGCGCAGACCTTCATGGGCGCCGTCAACAATATCAGAAGCTATGGGGCTGAACCAATTCCCGTGCCGATGAACGCCGCCACCCAAAGCATGGATCTCGATGTGGTCGCCGAACGGTTGGCAGCCGATGTCGACCACAAAATCAAACTGATTTACGTCATTCCGACGTTCCAGAATCCGCTGGGGACGAGCATGCCGCTAGCCGCACGCGAGGCTTTGTACGCGTTGGCCAAGGCGTACGACGTGATGATCTTTGAAGACGATCCCTATGGTGAGCTGCTATACGACGGCGAGCCGATTCCGGCGCTGAAGACGCTCGACGATGCGGGAATCGTGATCTACGGCGGATCGTTTTCGAAGATCTTGGCCCCGGCGACGCGGCTGGGCTACCTGTTAGCCCCGGTGGCGGTAATGGAGAAGTTGGTGTTGGTGCGCCAATGTGCAGACTCATTCAGCAACTTCTATTGGCAAAACGTCGTGGTCAAGTTCATGACTGAATATGATTTCGACGCGCATGTGCAGTTCTTGCGCGACTTGTATCGCCAGAAGCGCGACCTCATGGTCAATTGCCTGGGACGCATCGATACGGCCTTGATGAGTTTTTCAAGACCAGCCGGCGGCTATTTCATCAACTGCCACCTCGCCGATAGCGTCGACCCCGAGCGGTTCTTAGCCGCGCTGGCAAAAGCCAAGGTGTCTGTGATTCCTGGGGATGTGATGTGTGTCACTGGCCGTGGCTATGAGCACGATTTTCGCCTCAACTTCACGATGCCATCACTGCCAGACATCGAGGTAGGGGTCAATGCGATTCAGACTGCGATTCAGGCGGCCGACCAGGCGTTGAAGCGCCAAGCGGGGTAGCGACATGAAGTTGATCTTTTATGGGGTGAGCGCAGTCGAGGCCCCCTTGATCGCCGCCTGGACGCAACGTACCGGCATTTCCGTCGTGAGCGTGCCAGAGGCGCTTGATGCGACCAACATCGATTTGACGCGCGGGTGTACGGCGATCTGCTTTTATCCGAGCATCGCGATGCAGCAACACGGCGAATGGTTCTATCGCCGGCTTAAGGCCAACGGGATCAAACATCTCGCCCTCAAATCCACCGGCGTCGACGGAATCGATTTCACGCTTGTGCACCGCCTGGGGTTGACGGTTTCGAACGTCCCCGGATATAGCCCCACCAGCGTCGGGCACTTCGCGGTGATGAGTATCTTGATGGCGTTAAGGCGCCTGCCAGCGGGCTTGCACCAAGCCCAACGCCGGTCTGGGCCGGGACGCGAGCTCGGTGACGTGACGGTCGGCATCATCGGCACCGGGCGGATCGGGAGTGTAGTTGCGACGGCGCTGGTGGCGCTCGGGGGGCACGTGATCGCTTATTCCCATCACCGAACGCCGCAACTTGAAGGGCTGGTGACCTATTGTGGCTTAGACGAGCTGCTAGCAGGTGCAGATGTGGTGTCGCTACATGTGCCACTGACGCCTGCGACGCACCATCTGCTTGACGAGGCCGCCTTCGCCAAGATGCGTCCAGACACCATGATCGTCAACACCGCCCGCGGCGGCATCATCGACACGCCGGCGCTGATCGCGGCGCTACAGGCGCATCACCTCGGTGGGGCGGTGTTAGATACCATCGAGAATGAGGCGCGCTATTTTGCCACCGGCTGGGCGGACAATCCCTATTGTCAGGCGTTGGCGGCCTGCGACAACGTCTTGGTGACGCCGCACGTGGCTTATTACACCAAGCGCGCCGTGCAGGAAATCACAGAGACGGTGTTGGCCAATGCCGCGGCCGCCAGCCAGAGACGCGGGGCGGCGAACATGATTACGGGTTGAAGAAGAAGGTGAGCGAATGGAAACAGTCATGACGATTCAAGGATTATCGAAGGCCTTCGGGCGCCACCAGGTGCTCAAACAGGTGGACTTGACGATTCATCGCGGGGAGGTGATCTGCATCCTAGGCCCTAGCGGTTCGGGCAAAACGACGCTGTTGCGCAGCCTGAACTTTCTTGACAAGGCCGATTGCGGTCAGATCAGCCTCAATTCGCTGGTCATCGACTGCCAGCATCCGGCCAAAAGCCAGATCCGAGAGGTGCAACTGAACACCGGCATGGTGTTTCAAGGCTATGAGCTGTTCACCAACATGACCGCCTTGCAAAACGTGATGGCGGGCCTGACGACGGTTCGCCAAATCCCACAGCCGGTTGCGCGCACGAAGGCGCTGGCGGCTTTAGAGACAGTCGGGCTGAAAGATAAGGCCGATTTTTATCCCAGTCAGTTGTCGGGTGGCCAACAACAACGCATTGGCATCGCACGGGCGATGGTAATCGAACCGGCATTGCTGTTGTTCGACGAGCCGACCTCGGCGCTAGACCCAGAGTTGGTCGATGAGGTGCTGGCGACCATGCGCTTATTGGCCAAGCAAGGCCACACGATGATCGTGGTCACCCATGAGATGCAATTCGCCTATGACGTCGCCGACCAGGTCGTCTTCATGGCCGGTGGGGTCGTCGTCGAACAAGGCACTCCCGATCAGCTGTTCAATCATCCGCAAGCGCCGCAGACCCAGGCGTTCTTAGCGCAGTTGAGCGGCACAATGGTGGGCTGATGGAAGCAAGCGAAGCCAGTCCCGCCAGGATCTGGACGCGGCCGTTCGTGGGGCTGATGCTGGTGACAACGTTGGCAGGCACGGCGATCACCACCCAGATGGGGACGCTGGCCTTATATGTCAAAAGCCAAGGTGGCTCCGACGCGATGTCAGGGCTCATCGTCGGTGTGTTAGGCGTCGCAGCCTTGGCGCTCCGCCTGCCGGTCGGTATGTTGCTAGATCGCTACGGCCGCAAGGGAATCTTGATGCTCGGCTTAGCGGTACTGGTCGTCGATTTTGGCTTGTTGAGCGTATGGTCGACGCTCGTTGTCTTGTTGGCCTTGCGGGTCGTTCAGGGAGTCGGCAACTGTTGTCAGTCAACGGCCGATGCGGCCATGGCCGCAGATCTGATTCCGCCAGGCCGGCTGGAACAAGGGCTCGGCTACTTCGGCCTGGCGCAGGCGCTTCCTCAGGCGATCGGGCCGTTGATCGGCTTAGCGCTGGTTGCACACTGCGGTTATCCGGCGCTGTTCGTTGCCGGCTTCGGATTGGTCGCCGCGGCCTTAGTCGTGAGCCTGTGGTTGCCTGAGGGCTACCGCGGCCGCCCAAGGCACCGGCAGGTCGACCAAAAACCGGCCAGAGTGCGGCTGGCCACCGCCACGGTGGTGGTGCCCAGCCTGATCGTCTCGGCGGTGGGGCTGGCCAACTCAGGCGTGATCTCGTTTGTCGCCGTGTATGCCCAAGAGCGACATGTGGCCGGGGCCGGCTATTATTTCTTGATCGTTGCCCTCAGCACGATCGGGGTGCGCTTGGGCTTCGGCCGGCTGTTGGCTGTGGTCCCGCGGCGGGTCGTGTTGTTGGCCAGTACGCTGATGGTCGCCGGCGCATACGGCTTGCTGACGGTGGTGACCGCGACCTGGCAACTGTGGCTGGCTGCCGGCCTGTATGGCATCGGTTTTGGGTGTCTGTTGCCGATGATGAACGCGGTGGTCTTGGCGCATGTGCCTGTCAACCAACGAGGCCAGGTGACGGCGATCTTCTCCGGGGCGTTAGATGCCTCATACGGCGGCGGGGTGATGATTTTCGGCCTGATCGCAACCCTGAGCAATCACATGGTGATGTTCGGGGCAATCACGGCTTGTTCACTCATCGCGACCGTGCTCGCCATTGAGTTCAGAACCCGCTTAGCATGACAAATGAAGGAGGTAATTGCTCGTGGGACAAGCATTGATGACGATTCAACAGATCAAGAAGCGCTACGGCCACAATCAGGTCTTGAATGGGGTCGATCTCGATATCCAAGACGGTGAGGTGATCGTGATCATCGGCCCCAGCGGCTCGGGCAAGACGACACTCTTGCGTAGCCTGAACGGGCTGAATCCGGCAGACAGTGGGCAGTTGCGGATCGGGGATGTCAAGATCGATATGACGACCGTGAAGCCCAAAGCCATGTTGGCCTATCAGCGGCAAACCGGGATGGTGTTTCAAAACTATGCGCTGTTTGCCAACAAGACGGCCAAGGAGAACATCATGATGCCTTTGCGCCTGACTCAGAAGCTGGCCAAGCAAGAAGCCGAGCAGGTCGCCGAGCAATTGTTGCATGAGGTAGGCTTGGCCGAACGCGGGGATTTTTATCCCAGCCAACTGTCAGGCGGGCAGCAACAGCGGATCGGAATCGCGCGGATGTTGGCCTTGAAGCCCAAGGTGATGCTGTTCGATGAGCCGACCTCGGCCCTCGATCCTGAGCTGGTGCAACAGACGCTGGCGTTGCTGCAAAAAATCGCCAATGCCGGCGCGACGATGATCCTGGTCACCCATGAGATGCAGTTCGCCGAGCAGGTCGCAGATCGCGTCGTGTTCATGGCAGGCGGCCGGGTCGTCGAGCAAGGCACCCCGACGCAGATTTTCAAGCATCCCGTCAATCCCCGCACGCGTGAGTTCCTGGCGCGATTCACCAAGAAAGCGGTGATGGTGTAACATAAGCATATTAATGACGGGAGGCAATCACATGGACAGCATTGATCGCAGAATTTTGACCACCATTCAGACCGATGGGCGTATCTCAATCAAGAAATTAGCCGAGGCTTGCTTCATCTCACCACCTGCCGCCTCGGTGCGCTTGCAGAATCTTGAGAAATCAGGCATGATCACCAAATTCGTCGCGGCTGTGGACTACCAGCGCCTGGGCTTTTTCATCAAAGCGTTCGTCCGCGTCGCGGTGAACGCCAGAGACAAGGCAGATTTTTACGCCTATGTTGCTAGCCATTCCCACATCATCGAATGTGATTGCATCACTGGGGATTACTCGATGCAACTGAAGGTGGTTTTTGAGCTAATGACGGATTTAGATGAATTCATCAACGATCTGCAACAGTTCGGGGACACAAACACGAATATCGTTTTCTCGACCAATGTGGAGATGCGGCCGCTACCGTTAGACGAAGCAGATGACGACGACTAAACACGCGAGATTAAAGCACTGTAACGATTGAATCAGCAGGAGGTTAAGTATGCATTATGAAGAAGATTGTGTTGGGCGGATGCGCATCGCAGATACCGTACTCTATGGCATTCATACAGCTCGTGCGTTGACGAATTTCCCCATCACTAAAGAAGTGACCGACGGTGAACTTTTCCGTGGCCTGATTCAAATCAAGAAGGCCGCTGCCCAGGTGAATACTGAAGCCGGTACCTTGGCGAGCACCAAGGCAACCGCGATTCAGGCAGCCTGCGACCAGTTGCTCTTGGGGCGGCATCAATCAGCCTTGATCGCACCGGCGATTCAAGGCAGTGCCGGCACCAGCGTGAATATGAACGTCAACGAAGTGATCGCCAAGTTGGGGATGCAACTCGTGCCGCAAATCAGCTTGCATCCCAACGACGATGTCAACCAGTGTCAATCGACCAACGATGTCTATCCTTCAGCTGGGCGCATCGGTTTGCTGGCTGCACAGCCGCGGCTGTTGAAGGCCTTGGCCCGATTGTGTCAGACGTTGTTGCACAAGGCCGACGCGTACCGGGATGTCGTCAAGGTCGGCCGCACCCAGTTGCAAGATGCCGTGCCGATGACGTATGGGCAGAGCTTCCACGCCTATGCATCGATGTTCGTCCGCGACATCAAGCGGATCAAAGAGGCTGGTCAGGCGTTGGCGGTCGTTAACCTCGGGGGAACAGCGGTCGGCACCGGCCTCAACGCCACCCCTTATTATCAGTCGCACATTGTCGCGGCTGTCGCCAAGTTGTGTGACTTGCCGCTGACCCTGTCTGAGGATTTGATTGATGCGACTCAAAATACGGATGATTACGTCGCATATTCGGCAAGTCTGAAAGCCTTGGCGGTCGATCTGACGAAATTATGTAACGATTTGCGCCTGTTAGGGTCGGGGCCACAGGCGGGGTTGAACGAACTCAAGTTACCTGCGCGCCAGGCCGGCAGTTCGATCATGCCGAGTAAGGTCAACCCTGTCATTCCAGAGGTCGTCAATCAAGTTGCGTTTCAGGTCATGGGGAATGATCTGACGGTGACGATGGCCGCCCAGGCTGGCCAGTTGGAACTCAATGCATTTGAACCGATCATTTTCCGCGACCTGCGGCACAATCAAGACGAGTTGACGCAGGCGGTGGCGACGCTGACGACCAATTGCCTCAGCGGGCTTAAGGTCAACACCTCCCATTCGCTCGACAATGTGTCTCATTCGGCGATTGCGGCGACGATCTTGAATCCTTATCTCGGCTACGCGCAGACGACGACGCTGATCAAAACCGCGGTGGCCACCAACACATCTGTCGTCACTCTGCTCAGGCAGCGGCACCTGTTGCCCGAGGCATTGATCGCGCAGCTGTTTGCGGCAGACGCATTAACGAATACAGAAATGCAGCCAGTACCGCTCAACGCTGGCAGCAAGCAGTAAGGCGGTGGCGCGATGGTGATGATTCGAGCGATGCGCGCCA
>CAKQZO010000070.1 GCA_934293835.1 uncultured Lacticaseibacillus sp.
GGTTCATCGTCGCCACCACGTCAAAATGCTCGGGATGAAGCAGCGCCTGCTGGAAGAAGTTATCGCAGATGATATCGTCAACGATCACCTTGCCGGCCGCTTTGGCCGCGGCCAGCGCCTGATCGGCCGCATTTTTACCAGAAGCCTGGCTGAGTTCAGCGTATTGGTGCATCGTGAAGGTCGCCTCGGCGAAGTTGGTCTCGGCCTCTTGATAGCCCCACTTCTTGAACCCGCCTTCGGTTTTTTTCATGATGTTGCCCTTGTGCACCAGGGTCACGCGCTGCTTGTGATGCGCCAGCGCATGGGCGATGGCCGCGTGCACCAAGCGCGCGCTGCCTTCTTGAGACACTGGTTTGATCGCCAGCGCCGCAGTATCCGGGAAGCGCACCTTGCCGACTTGCCCTTGCTTGGCCAACAGCGCCAACCACGCCTTGGCCTCCGGCGTCCCCGCATCAGCCTCGATGCCCGCGTAGATATCTTCGGTATTTTCACGGAAAACGTCGATGTCGACGCGCTCGGGATGCACAACCGGCGCCGGGGTGCCAGCAAAATATTGCACTGGCCGGAAGCAGGCGTAGAGGTCCAGCGTCTGCCGCAGGGTCACGTTAATCGAGCGGTGCCCGCCACCCACCGGGGTCGTCAGTGGCCCCTTGATCGCGACAAGGTGACTTTTCAGCCCCGCCAGCGTCGCTTCCGGCAACCACTCACCGGTATCGGTGAACGCCTTTTCCCCGGCTACGAGGGGCAACCAGTCGACAGTGCGGGCGCCGGCATAAGCCTTCTGCACCGCAGCATCAAACACCAGCCGCGCCGCGGCCCAGATCTCGGGGCCAATCCCGTCGCCTTGAATGTATGGAATCTGTGGCTGGTCGGGGGTTTTCAACCCGTCGGCCGTCATTGTGATCGGTGTACTCACTAGCTTGCCTCCGTTAATCCTTCTTGTCTGTCGCTACTTTGACGTGCCGATCGGTCGGGCCGACGTATTCGCTGGCCGGCCGAATCAGGCATGCCTCTTCGCGTTGTTCCATGATATGCGCCAACCAGCCGGCCGTGCGGCAAGCGGCGAACATCACTGTGAACGTCGATTCGTCTAATCCCAAGCTGTGGTAAACCACCGCGGTATAGTAATCCACGTTCGGATGCAAGCCGAGCTTCTCGAGCATGTAATCGGCGATCTGTTGCTGAATCTCGAAATAAACCTGGTTATTGGTTTCTGCGGCGCTTTCCTCGGCGATGCCGCGCAGGATCTTGGCGCGCGGGTCGCCGTCTTTGTATACGCGGTGGCCGAAGCCCATGATTTTCTCGTGCTTGGCGATTTTGTTGTCGATGTAGCGCTGCGGCGACACGCCGGTGTGGCGAATCTCTTGCAACATGTTGAAGACCTGTTCATTGGCCCCGCCATGCAGCGGACCTTTGAGCGCGCACACCGCGGCAGTCAGACAAGAATAAAAGTCGGCGTTCGTCGATGCGACCACGCGGCTGGTGAACGTCGACGCGTTCAGCTCATGATCGGCGTGCAAGACCATAACCGTGTTGAATAAGCGCACCTGCGTCTTGCTCGGGCGCCGGCCCATGAACAGATACATGAAGTTTTCCACGACGCCCCATTCAGGATTCGCCTGCATCTGCGGCTGCGAATCGCGCAAGCGGATAATCGCGGCGATCGCCGTCAACATTTTGCCCAGAATCTGACGCGGCTCGTCGAGTTTGCCACCGTTGTTGGTCGTCCCCAGCAACGACACCATCGTCCGCAGAATGCTCATCGGATGCTGCGGTTCCAGCGCGACGTATTCCATCAAGCGAATCGTCTCGTCTGGCAAGTGCATCGCGGCGATCAGATCGCCTTGCATCTGCTTGAGCTGCGCCGCTGTCGGTAATTCTTTGTGCCACAGCAGGTACACCACGGCTTCGTACGGCAAGTCTTTCAATTCTTCGATGGGATAGCCCGCGAACGTCAGCTTCGAGTCTTTCGTCGAGCTGATCTTCGTTTCCGTAATGACTACCCCTGCTAATCCTTTAGGTACGTCCATTTAGTAACCCCCTATGGTTGGTTTGTATATTGGTTGCGCTTCGTCGAGCTACGTGACGCAACGCGGGTACAGCTAGCTACGCCAGCGCACTCGGGGCTAGGCACAGCGGCATTATTGAAATTAACCGAGTTCCCCGTTTGTAGGCAGTCAGGCGGAGCTGGGCGGGGTCGCAGCCGTGACATGACGAGCTTGCTCGTCTGCGCAAGAATTGAAACAAACGGCTGGCGAAGCCAGGTTTGGTTTAATTCTTAGTCGAAAAAGCGAAGCTTTGCAGACGGCGCCACAGCGTTCCCGACCCCGCCCAGCGGAGTCTGCCTGCCGGGCGCATCAACTCTAGAATCATCCTCGAGCTGCGCAAAGCACCAGGCTAGGCACAGTGGCATTATCAGCTACGCAAGCAAGCTTGCTTCGCCAATAATACACACTATGCTACGCCTTAAATGCGCTTTGCTCCGCTCTGGTTTTCTTCCTCGAGCTGCGCGTGACCAACGGGCTAAGCCTAACGGCACGATCAACTGCGCGAACAAGTTCGCTCCGTTGTTCGTACACGTTACGCTACGCCCTAAGTGCGGTCACGCTCCGCTCTGGTTTCTTCGTCGAGCTACACAGGACAACGGCATCGCGGATAAGCAAGCGTGACCTTGCACCAGCTTCGCTGGCACTGCGATCACGCTTTCTTATCCACATGCCTAAAACCGTCCTGTTACGCTCTGGTTTAGCCCAGTGCCGTTTTGACGATTTGGGGCATGATGCCGCCGGCTTGATAATAGGCGAAGTCCGCCGGGGTGTCGAAGCGCAGGATGGTGTCGAATTGGGTCGTCTTGCCGTCTTCTGCGGTGGCGGTCACATGCGCAACCTGCTTGTCCAAGGCAATCTCGAAGGTCTCTTTGCCAGTCAGGCCAAGGGTATCGGCGGTTTGTCCCGGTTGATATTGCAACGGGATCACACCCATCATCGCGAGGTTAGCGCGATGAATCCGCTCGAAGGACTCGGCGATGATCGCCCGCACGCCCAAGAGCTTCACCCCTTTGGCCGCCCAGTCACGCGAAGAGCCCATGCCGTAATCCTTACCCGCCAAAATGACGAGTGGGGTATCGGCTTTGGCATACGCCTGCGCCGCGTCATAGATCGTCGCTTCCGTTCCGTCAGGCAAGGTCGTGTAGCCCCCTGTCGTGCCCGGTGCCAGTTGATTCTGCAGGCGAATGTTGGCCAGTGTCCCGCGCACCATCACTTCATGATTGCCGCGCCGAGAACCGTATGAGTTGAAGTCTCTTGGCTCCACCCCGTGTGCCCGCAGGTACTTGCCTGCCGGCGAATCTTGCCCGATGAAGCTGGCCGGGCTGATATGGTCGGTCGTTACCGAATCGCCGAGTTTGGCCAAGGCGCGTAATCCTGTGAGCGTCTGCGGCGCCTTCCCATCTGCGCTGACGAACGGGGCTGAGGCGATATAAGTCGATTCAGGGTCCCAGTTGTACGTCGTACCGGTGCTGGTTGGTAAGGCATCCCAGTTGGCGTTTTGGTGATACAAGGTCTTGTAGTTCGCAGCAAATTGCTCTGGATGCAGGTAATCTGCGGTCAGCTCAGCCAGCTGTTGATCGGTTGGCCACAGGTCTTTGAGATAAACCGGCGTGCCGTCCTTGGCGATGCCGACGGGTTCGCTGTCTAGGTCGATATCCATCGTGCCCGCCAACGCATAGATGACGACCAACGGTGGCGAAGCCAGGTAGGTGTCGGTGATCTTTGGGTTCACCCGCCCGGTGAAGTTGCGGTTGGCAGACTCAACCGCCGCCAACGGATAAGGCTCTGCTTCGACTCGCGCCTGTAGCTCAGGCTTGAGTTGGCCGGAATTCCCGATGCAGGTCATGCAGCCGTAGCCAGTGAGGTTGAAGCCCAACCCATCGAGGCTTTGTTGCAAGCCAGACGCCGTCAGGTAATCCGACACGACGCGTGACCCAGGCGAAAAGCTCGTCTTGACGTAGGCCGGACAAGCCAAGCCGTATTCGAGCGCCTTCTTGGCGATCAACCCGGCTGCGAACAAGACTTGCGGATTCGAGGTATTCGTGCAGCTGGTGATCGCCGCCAAGCCCAAGGCCCCGGGACGAAGGTCAAAATGCGCCCCTTCTAAATCGACTGGATATGCCGGCATGTCCCGGCGGTCATCGAATTGCTTCGGCAAATCGGACAGGTAGACCAAGTCTTGCGGCCGCGTCGGTCCAGCAACACTCGGCCGTACCGCGCTGAGGTCTAAGCTGACGTTTTCGCTATAATGGCGCATGTCATCATCGACCGGCTGATAGGCCAGATGGTTGGCGTTGGCATAATCTTGCACCAAAGCGATCTGGGCTTCCGAACGCGCCGTCAAGCGCAGATAGTCGAGCGTCTGGTTATCGATGGGGAAATACCCACAAGTGGCCCCATATTCAGGCGCCATGTTCCCGATCGTCGCGCGGTAAGCCAACGGTAGGCTCGACAGGCCCACGCCATAGAACTCAACGAACCTGCCGACTACCCCGTGCTCACGCAAGAGGTGCGTCAACGTCAAGGTCAGGTCGGTGGCCGTCACGCCGGGACGCAGGCGCCCGGTCAACCGCACGCCGACGACTTTAGGTGTCGGCATCAGCGTCGCCTCACCGAGCATGTTGGCTTCGGCTTCGATCCCGCCGACGCCCCAACCCAACACGCCCAGACCATTGATCATAGTCGTGTGCGAATCAGTGCCGACCAAGGTATCAGGGAACGCCTCGCCGTCTTTAACCATCACGACCTTCGCCAACCGTTCCAGGTTGATCTGGTGAATGATCCCGGTGTCAGGAGGGACGACCTGCAAGTTGGTGAAGCTTTGTTGCGCCCACTTCAAGAAGGTGTAGCGCTCTTGGTTGCGCTCGAACTCTTTTTTGACATTAAAGGCGAAGGCCTCGTCGTTGCCGGCCTTGTCGACTTGGACACTGTGGTCGATCACTAAGTCGACAGGAACTTTAGGATTGATGCTGGCACCATCGCCACCTTGGGCGACCACGGCATCGCGCATTGCGGCCAGATCAACGATCGCTGGCACGCCGGTGAAGTCCTGCAAGATCACCCGTTCAGGCTGGTACGCGACATCTTGGTCATGTGCGTTGTCCCAATCAAGTAATGCTTCCAGTTCTTGGCCAAGTGCCTGACCGTGGTTTGCGCGCCGTAACGCTGCTTCCAGCAGGATACGGATCGTGTAAGGTAAGGTGTCGACCTGCGCCTGGTGGTCTGCTAAGAATGCGTCAATATCCGCATATTGGTACGTCTTGTCGCCACTTTGGAACGTGTTTATGTAAGTCTGTGCCATCCGTTATCCCATCCTTTACAATTTCGGCAAAAATTCTAATCTACGCCTAAGAATATCATACATATTTAATATTACCGTGCATATCTGACACGTCAAGCAAAGAAGTCAGCATTTCTAACATGACATTTCGTTAATTTTAGATGAGAACTCCTCTCGCTGATTCGCACAAAAAAACGAACAATCCCTTTTCATAATGCTGAAGACACCCTGCAAAACCGCAACTCGGTTTCACAGGGTGTCTTCGCTTAGTCGAACAGGCTGTCTGGAATGAAAAGGTCGCCTAGCGTCGCGGCCATGATCGCCTTGATGGCGTGCATCCGGTTTTCGGCCTCATCAAACACGACCGCTTGCGGCGAGTTGAAAACCTCATCGGTGATCTCCAGCGCCGACATATCGAATTGCTCGCCGAGCTGTTTGCCGACGACGGTTTCGTGATCGTGATACGCCGGCAGGCAGTGCATGATGATCGTGTCAGCTTTGCCAGTTGCCGCGACCAGCGCCGCGCTGATCTGATACGGCCGCAGCGCGTTGACCCGCGCGGCGACATCGATTTCTTCACCCATCGAGATCCAGACATCAGTGTACAGCGCATCCGCGCCTTGAGCCGCGGCTTGGGCATCTTCCGTCAACAGCACCTGACTGCCGGCCTTTTGCGCATAGTCTTTGGCGATGGCAATGATGTCCGGTGCCGGCCACAGCGACTTCGGCGCGCCGATGTGGATATTGACCCCGAGCATCGCGGCGGTGACCAGCAGCGAGTTGCCCATGTTCGAGCGGCCATCGCCGAGGTAGGTCAGCGTCAGGCCCTTGAGGTGACCGAAGTGCTCCTTGAGCGTCAAGAAGTCGGCGATCATCTGCGTCGGGTGCCACTCATCGGTCAGGCCGTTCCAGACCGGCACCCCGGAATACTTGGCGAGGTCTTCCACCGTCTGTTGGGCGAAGCCGCGATATTCGATG
The DNA here is from genome assembly GCA_934293835.1 of uncultured Lacticaseibacillus sp. Taxonomy (GTDB): domain Bacteria; phylum Bacillota; class Bacilli; order Lactobacillales; family Lactobacillaceae; genus Lacticaseibacillus. The sequence continues at coordinate 6,307 of CAKQZO010000070.1, forward strand.
CCGTCAAACATCCGCCCCAACACCTTGGCCGTGTCGGCAGTGCTTTCCTTCTTGCCGAACTGGATGTCATTTTTGCCCAAGAATTCTGGATGGGCGCCTAGATCGATCGCCGCAACGGTGAACGCCGAGCGCGTCCGCGTGGAGGTCTTCTCGAACAACAAGGCGATGTTTTTACCCTGCAGATAAGGATGCGGAATGTGCGCGTGCTTCAGCGCCTTGAGGTGGGCGGCAAAGTCCACGAGATAGTTCAATTCTTGAGGCGTGTAGTCGATTTCCTTCAACCACGACCGGTTCTGAAAATGATTCATTATTTGTCCTCCTTCAAGACCGCTTGAATCTGCGCCAGCCCGGCTTGCAGATCCGCTTCGCTCATCACCAACGGTGGCAGCAGGCGCAAGGTATTGTGCTTGGCCGACAGCGTCAGCAGGCCTTGTGCCTGCAGCTTGGCGATCACCTTTTCGACTTCGACACTTTCATCGAGGTGAATCCCGATCATCAGCCCCATCCCCGAGATGCCGGTGACGGCATTCAGTGGGGCAATCGTGTCACTCAGCGTCGTCCAGACCGCCGTTGCCTTGGCCTTCACACCATCGAGGAAACTCGGGGTCAACTTCGTCAACACGGCCTGCGCCGCAGACAAGGCTAACTTGTTTCCTCCGAAAGTCGTCCCGTGGCTACCTGGCGTGAACGCCGCTCCCAGCTTGGCCTTCCCGATCATCGCGCCGATCGGCAACCCCGAACCGAGTGCCTTGGCCAGGGTAACGATGTCAGGATCGAGGTCGAACGCCTCATACGCGAACTTGTAGCCTGTCCGGCCGATGCCAGACTGAACTTCGTCGATGATCAGCAGCGTGTCGGTCGCCTGGCACTTGGCCTGGACGGCTTGCAACCAGGCCTTGTCGCCGACGATGACCCCGCCTTCGCCTTGAATGACTTCCAGGATAACAGCGGCCAGATCGGTGTCGATCTTGGCCAGCACCTCAGGGTCGTTGTAATCGGCAAAAATCACGTCTGGCACTAGCGGTGCGAAGCCCGCCTGAATGCTCGGGTTCCCCGTCAACGACATCGACCCGTAAGAGCGACCATGGAAGCCGTTGTTGAAGGCCAACACCCGCGTCTTGCCGCTAGCCTTGCGCGCAAGCTTGAACGCGGCTTCGTTAGCCTCGGTCCCAGAGTTACAGAAAAAGGCGAGCTTGCCTTCGCCGGCGAGCATCCCGCCGACTTTTTCTTGGAGTTGAGATTCATAGAGGTTGCTGGTATGCCACACGGCGCTCAGCTGATTGGCCACGGCTCCGGTGATCTCCGGATCGCCATAGCCGAAGCTGCACACCCCGATACCGGAGGTGAAGTCCAGATATTCTTTGCCGTGGTTATCGCTCAGGTGCCAGTCATGGCCAGCGACCAAGTCGAATGGATACCGTGCGTATGTATTGAAAAGATTGCTCATATGTTTCCTCCTGAAATCTCGTTCACTGATAAGCATTGCGCTGGGACTGCGAGTGGCCAGCGAGTCCCTTTGAAAACCTGATTCATTAATTGCCCCAGTTGCGAGTACAGTCGTTAGAATAGCTTATACTCGCCATTTGTAGGCAGTTAGGCTCCGCCGAACTGCCGGCCACGCTCCGCCCTGGTTTCTTCGTCGAGCTACGCGTGGCCAACGGGCTAGGCCTAACGGTACAC
>CAKQZO010000071.1 GCA_934293835.1 uncultured Lacticaseibacillus sp.
ATACAATAAATCTTGTGTTTTGGGTCCGTAGCTCAGCTGGGAGAGCGCTGCCTTCGCATGGCAGAGGTCGAGAGTTCGAATCTCTTCGGATCCACTTGGGAAAGCTGTGGAGGTACATAAGGCTCTTTAAAAGCCTATGATACCGCCTTTTTTTATTCAAAAAAGTTACTGAGGTTGCTGGAGATGTTTGTGAAATATCCCCAAAAGCATCACCAGATATCACCAAAATATCACCAGCAGAAAACATTTGCGTGTGGGCATGGGCGTCATCTTATCGGGTGGCGTATTTTTGTGTCAGCGATCGGGAGTCGCCTTGCGTACTCGATTGTTTCGTGACTGTACACGAAAATGATGCCTCCGTGGGGGATGCGTCAATCCCTAATCCCGATATGTAGGCATTTTCCTTGAGTTCTGGATTTGGACGCCCTAGGATAAGATGGACGTTGTGACTGAGACGATGCGACGGTGAAAATGCAAGCACTCTCCTCGCGCTTTAGTGTGAATCAGGTTTTATTTCAAAAAGTGTAATAGTTACACCGATTCGTCCAACTTTAGGAAACGCTATTATGCTATGGTTGTCCCAACATCAGTGATAATGGAGGGATGCAGATGACACCAGAATTAGCATGGCTCGATGACCCCGAGGTGTTTCGGGTCAATCAGCTGCCAGCGCATAGCGATCACGACTACTATCGGAATGAGCAAGAGGTGCAGGCGCACCAAAGCAGTTTTGTGAAGTGTTTGAACGGGACCTGGGCGTTTCAGTATTCAGACTGTCCCCAGACGCGTCCTCAGGCCTTCTATCGACCGGACTTCGATGCTTCAGATTTTGATACAATCCAGGTACCCCAACATATTGAGTTGGCCAATTTTGCTCAGATTCAATATGTGAACACGCAATACCCATGGGACGGACATCACTACCGGCGACCGGCGTATACGCTGCAGCAAGGCTTGCATCCAGGCAGCTTCTCCGAGGCGGCTGATAATGCGGTGGGCAGCTATCGCACGACGTTCACACTACCAGACGATTGGGCCCAGATGGCGGTGCACATTCAGTTTGCAGGGGTCGAGCGGGCGATGTACGTGTGGCTGAACGGCCAGTTCGTCGGTTATGCCGAGGACAGCTTCACACCATCGGAATTCGACTTAACCCCTTATCTTCAATCTGGAGAGAATCTGTTAGCCGTGGCCGTGTATCGGCACAGCACTGCAAGTTTTCTAGAAGATCAGGATTTCTTCCGCTTCTTCGGAATCTTCAGGGACGTGACCCTGTTGGCCGAGCCAAGCGTCCATGTCAAGGACCTGACCCTACGTCCGACATTGAGTGCGGATTTGACCACCGGGACCCTAGCTTGTTCGGCGAAGCTCACCATAGCAGGTTCTGCGGCGCAAGTGCGGGTGAGCGTGCAAGATGCCGAGCAGAAGGTGGTGGTGACAACAACGGTTCCGGCCCAAGCGGACTTGGTGGTACCGGACCTGACGCTGAGTGCGGTGATCCCTTGGGCGCACGAGCGGCCCTATCTCTACACGATCACGTTGACGTTGAGTGATACTTCTGGCGCTGTGATCGAGGTTGTGCCTTATCAGTTCGGCTTCCGGCGCTTGACGGTGGTCGATAATGTCGTGCGGTTGAACAACCAGCGGCTGGTGCTCACTGGGGTTAATCGGCACGAGTGGTCCGCGGCCACGGGGCGGGTGCTTGGACAAGCCGAGATGGAAGCGGACATCGCGACGTTCAAGCGTAACCACATCAACGCGGTGCGCACCTGCCACTACCCGGACCAACTGCCGTGGTATCGATTGTGCGATCGCAATGGGATTTATATGATGGCCGAGGTCAACTTGGAGACCCATGGGACGTGGCAGAAAATGAACGCAGTTGAGCCATCGTATAACGTTCCTGGTAGTTTGCCGCAATGGCAAGCGGCGGTGTTAGATCGGGCGAAGACCAACTACGAGACGTTCAAAAATCATCCGGCCATTTTGTTCTGGTCACTGGGCAACGAGTCTTACGCCGGGGATGACATTGCGGCAATGAACGCCTACTACAAGCGCGTCGATCCGACCCGGCTGGTACATTACGAAGGGGTCGTCCATAACCGTGCTTACGAGGCGGCAATCTCAGATGTTGAGAGTCGGATGTACGCATCGCCCAAGGAAGTCGAGGCATATCTCAAGGCGCCGCGCAAACCATTCTTGCTGTGCGAGTACATGCACGATATGGGAAACTCACTCGGTGACATGCAGGCGTACATGCAGTTGTTGGCCGACTATCCTAACTTTGTCGGCGGCTTCATCTGGGACTTCATCGATCAGGCACTGTGGGTGTTGGACCCCGTGTCAGGGCAGCGCGCCTTGCGCTACGGTGGCGACTTTGATGATCGGCCTTCCGATTACGCTTTTTCCGCAGACGGGTTGATGTTTGCGGATCGGACGCCGAAGCCAGCGATGCAGGAGGTGGCACATGAATACAGTCGATTCACCAAGTAAGCTGAGCTTAACGTTCGGCGATTACGGGCTCGGGGTCCGAGTCGGGACGCATGCCTATCGCTTTAGCTACGATCAAGGTCTCACATCAATTTGTGTGCGAGGCAAGGAGTGGGTGTACCGCGCACCTCGGCCGATTTTTTGGCGCGCGACCACAGAAAATGATCTCGGGGCACACTTCCCGCAGAAGGTCGCACCGTGGTACGGCGCCAGCCAATTTATCAGCGGTCAAGTCCAGCGCCTTGCGATTGATGGGCAGGGCCAGGCGTTGCCGCTAGGGGCGGCGGCCAATCGCTTTGCTGGTGAGGTGGTGGCCGCAAAGGTAGCAATCACTTATCGGTACACACTACCGCTGGTGGCTGAAGCGTATTGTGACGTGACCTATACCGTCGCCGAAGACGCGGCACTAACGGTGGCCGTGGTTTATCCCGGCTTTGCTGGCCTACCGGAGCTGCCGGTGTTTGGCTTGCAGCTGATCATGCCAACCCCTGCGACTGGTTTTACCTATACTGGGTTATCAGGGGAGACCTATCCGGATCGGCAGGCGGGCGGAGTCTTAGGCACCTATCAGATTCAAGGCCTACCAGTGACCCCTTATCTGGTGCCGCAAGACTGTGGGGTGCACATGCAGACGACGGCGGTGGCAATCACGCGGGCGCGGACGCTCAACAATGCGGCGCGTACTCAAGAACCGTTCACGTTACAGGTGAGCGCCACGGCCACGCCGTTTGCCTTCAGTTGTCTGCCGTATACAGCTTTTGAATTGGAAAACGCGACGCATCAAGACGAACTGCCGCCTGTGCGGCGAACGGTCCTGACGGTCATGGGGGCCGTGCGTGGAGTTGGCGGGATCGATAGTTGGGGAAGCGATGTGGCCGCGCCGTATCACATCGATAGTGCGCAGCCGCATCGGTTCAGGTTTAAACTGGCGTGATCGTGATTGCTGGCTAAAAGACCGCTTCCATTAGGAGGCGGCCTTTTAGTAGAAAGAAAGACTTTACAAAGGCTGGTTGCGGGTGCTTGACAGGAACCCAACTTTTCCTTAATCTGAGAACAGTTTGTGGCGCCAGTTGGCGTCGTTGCAATAGCTGGAGGAGGAAACGCGGACATGTGTGGAATTATTGCGTTCAATGACCCGACGGTGCTTGATAAAGAAGCAACCATCGAAGCGATGATGGAGATGATCAGACATCGTGGACCGAACGTCGAAGGCGGCGGTCATTATATCAACGATGAGGCCGCGCTAGGCTTTTGCCGCTTGAGTATCATCGATCTCGGTGGTGGCGGGCAACCGATTTATAACGAAGATGGTACGATCGTGATCACCTTCAACGGGGAGATCTATAACTTCCAGAGCCTGCGCGAAGAGCTGATCGCAGCCGGTCACATTTTCAAAACCAAGGCGGACACCGAAGTCTTGTTGCACGGCTATGAAGAATGGGGCATGGCTGGTACGCTCAACCGTGTGCGGGGGATGTTCGCCTATCTGATTTATGATGAGAACAAGAAGGCACTGTTTGGCGCTCGCGACTTCTTTGGCATCAAGCCGATGTATTACTATCAAAACGGTGAGACCTTCATCGTCGGCAGCGAGATCAAGGCGTTCTTGAAGCATCCGCATTTTAAGAAAGAACTGAACAAGAAGGCACTGAAGCCGTATCTGATGAACCAGTACAATGATCTTGATGAAACCTTCTTCAAGAACGTCTACCGCTTCCCGGCGGGGCACTGGTTCGAGTACAAGGATCAAGAACTGGCGATGCACGAATACTGGGATGCCAGCTATGAGCTGAACCAGAACCGGAGCGAAGCTGAAACCATCGATGCGATCGACAAGGAAGTGGTCGACTCCATCAGGCTCCACAACGTCGCCGATGTGCCGGTCGGGAGCTTCTTGTCCGAAGGGGTCGACTCGAGCTATGTCACAACGGTGTTGAAGCCGCACGAAGTCTTTTCCGTGAACTTCGACAACGGGCCGTTTGACGAAGCCAGCGTCGCCCGTGGTTTGGCTGAAGAGAATGGTCTGAACTTCAATGTCGAAACCGTTGACGGCGATGAGGCCTTCAACGACTTCGCGGAGATGCAATACCACATGGACGAACCAGACGCCAATCCGTCGGTCATCCCGCTGTGGTATCTTTGCCGCCTCGCGCGCAAGAAGGTCACCGTTGCATTGTCTGGTGAAGGTGCCGATGAGTTGTTCGGTGGCTATGTCAACTACGGCATGCACACCAAGAAGCAAGTGATCCGGGTGTTCGCCGATACCTTGCACAAACTGCCGCGAGGGATGCGCTATCGCCTGGGTCGAGGCATCAAGCACCTGCCATCGTTTCCAGGGAAGGTCCACCTCTACACCTGGACGGCCAAGCCGTCTGAATATTATGTCGGCGAAGCCTTCATCTACGACCCGGCCCAGCCGACGATCTTCACCAGCGACCAGGCCAATAACCTGTTGCAGGAAGATTACCGCAACAACTTGACCGTTAACGGCATCTACCAGAAGGACTTTGCTAAGGTTGAATCCGCCGAAGAACTCAAGCAGATGCAATATATCGACTTGCATCACTTCATGCTCAACGACATCTTGCAAAAGGCCGACAAGATTTCGATGGCGCACTCGCTGGAGTTGCGAGTGCCGTTCCTTGACCGCAAAGTGGCAGAACTGGCCAACACGATTCCAAGCCGGATGCTGTTGAACCCGAACGGCAGCAAGTGGGTCTTCCGTAAGGCCGCTGAGAAGCATCTGCCAGCTGATTTTGCAAACCGGCCTAAGCTTGGCTTCCCAGTACCAGTGAAGACGTGGTTGCGCGAGAAGAAATATTGCGACCGCGTGCGGGCCTTATTTGAAGAAGATTGGGTTGCAGAATTGTTCGACCAGAAGAAGATCTTACATCTCCTGCAAGCTAATTTCGATGGCGAAACCGACGGTCGGCGCCAGATCTGGGTCCTATACACATTCTTGTTATGGTATAAGATGTACTTCGTTCAATGGGACGAAACCGTCGCGAAGTTTGCCCATGTCCAACCTGACGTGGCCAAGCTGATGGCTAGCGGCAAGCTCGTCTAACCAAACCGAGATAACAATAAGGGCCGTGACGCTTCAGCAAAGTCACGGCCCTTATTGTTGTCTGAATGTTAGCGTCCAGCGATGAAGTTACGGTAGACCCAATAGACCCCGGCGATGAGCAAGGCGAACAAGATCAGCTTGACGGCTAAGGCGATCAGGCCGGTGACGAGTGGCCACAGGATCAAGGCGACGATGACGATCACAATCCAGGTGAAGATTGCTTTAGAGTTTGAATGCATAGTAGGGCTCCTTTCAGATCGGTCTGTGTTAAGCCTATCGTATAACAGGTGAAACCATGAGGGCATCAGGCTTAAGGCCGAAATCATAGGCATAAACATGTCATACTATATCTAGATTGAAAAACAGCTTTTTTACATTTTCACACAATATATGGCCCGTGACGTGTTATGATAGATACATCATCTCGTAGGGGGAACTTCCATGATCGACATTAAAGTCAAAATCAACATCAAGAAGCGCGACGGCCGGATCGTCGACTTCGATCAAAACAAAATCACGCGGGCCATTACCAAAGCGGCGGTGTCTGTTGACAATCCATTGTCACCGGCGGACTATCGTGATATCGAAGCCATCTCTGATGATGCGGTCGCGACAATTTGCGATCGTTTCGACAAAGATGTGCGGATCGCGGAGGTGCAAAGCGTCGTCGAGGAGGCTATTTTGAACGCCCACAAGTATGACTGGGGCAAGGCTTATACCGACTACCGGATGCAACGCGACATCGAGCGCGCCAAGAAGGCCGATGTCAATTACAACGTGCAGAAGCTGATCGATCGCGACTCGACGGTTGTTCATGAGAATGCTAATAAGGATTCGCGGGTCTTTTCGACGCAACGGGATTTGACGGCCGGGGCGGTTGCCAAGGCGATGGGGTTGCAGATGTTGCCACCGGAAGTCGCCAACGCCCACATGCGTGGCGATATTCACTGGCATGACCTCGATTACACGCCGTTCATGGCGGAGACCAACTGTTGTTTGATCGACTTTAAGGAGATGCTCAACCACGGGTTTGTCATCGGCAACGCCGAGGTTGAACCTGCCAACTCGATTCAGGTCGCGGTGACTCAGATGACTCAGATCATCGCCAACGTTGCGTCTAGTCAGTATGGGGGCTGCTCCAGCGATCGCACCGATGAAGTGCTGGCGCCTTTTGCCGAGAAGAACTACCAGAAGCACTTGGTCGAAGCCGCCGAGCTGACGGCTGATGCAACCAAGCAGGAGGCTTATGCCAAGCGGCGTACGAAGAAGGATATCTTAGATGCCTTGCAGACGCTAGAATATCAGGTCAACACGCTGTACTCGACGCAAGGGCAGACCCCGTTTGTGACCGTCGGTTTCGGTCTAGGAACCAGCTGGATCGAACGCGAGATTCAACAAGACATCTTGAAGATCCGCATCGGTGGTCTCGGCAAGGAGCGCCGTACCGCGATTTTCCCGAAGCTGGTGTTCACGCTGAAGCGGGGCTTGAACCTCGCTGAAGGCGACCCGAATTATGACATCAAGCAACTCGCCTTGGAATGCGCGACGAAGCGGATGTATCCTGACGTGTTGTCTTATGATAAGATCATCGACCTCACCGGCTCGTTCAAGGCGCCGATGGGTTGCCGGAGTTTCTTGCAAGGCTGGAAGGACCCTGAAACCGGCGAAGAAGTTAACGCTGGGCGCATGAATCTTGGGGTGATTACCCTGAACCTGCCGCGCATCGCGATGGAATCTAAAGGCGACAAAGACAAGTTCTGGAAGTTGCTAGAAGCTCGCCTGAAAATTTGCCAAACCGGCTTGGTCTATAAGGTCGAACGCGCTAAGGAAGCGACCCCGGAATCGGCACCGATCCTGTATAAGTATGGGGCCTTCGGGAAGCGCCTGGCAGACGATCAGAAGGTCGATGAGGTCTTCAAGAATTCCCGGGCGACGGTGTCGTTAGGCTATATCGGCTTGTATGAAGTCGGCACGGTATTTTATGGCAGCGAATGGGAGCACAATCCCGAAGCAAAGCAGTTCACGCTCGATGTGGTCAAGGATCTGTATGATCATTGTGTTGCTTGGGAGAAGGAATACGGCTATCACTTCTCGGTGTACTCCACGCCTAGTGAATCGTTGACGGATACCTTCGCTCGTGCCGATAAGAAGCGCTTCGGCACGGTCAAGGACATCACCGACAAGGACTATTACACGAACTCCTTCCATTACGATGTTCGCAAGCAGCCGACACCTTTTGAGAAACTCGATTTTGAAAAAGACTACCCGAAGTATTGTTCTGGGGGCTTCATTCATTATTGCGAGTACCCGAATCTGAAGCAGAACCCGAAGGCCTTAGAGGCGGTCTGGGATTATGCGTATGATCGGGTCGGCTACCTGGGGACGAACACCCCGATCGATCAGTGCTTTG
>CAKQZO010000072.1 GCA_934293835.1 uncultured Lacticaseibacillus sp.
GGGAAGTGTACGCTCAACTTTCAAAAATAGATCTTAGAATCTTGCCTCAACTCCTTGACTCTTTACCACAAGACTAGTCGTGAAACAATTGAAATAAGAAGTATGGCATTGTGATCACAGCCACGACGAGTCCGACGGGAAGCGTCGAAGGCAAGAACAGGTTGTTAGCGACGGCGGTCGCGGCGAGCATGATCCCACAGCCGAGCAAAATTGTGATGGGGAAAAGGCGACTGAACCGGTTGCCACATAGGTACTTGGCAATGTTGGGCGCCATCAACCCCACCAGACTGATGGCGCCGCCGACGGCTACGGCAACCGCGGCCAGCGCGATTGCCAAGCCGAGCAGCCAGCGCTTGGTTGCCAAGACATTGACACCAACGTTGTGGGCCATATCGTCACCTAAGATCAGCGCGGCCAATGGGCGCTGCATCGCAGCCACGGCGAGTAATAGGCCGATGGTGGCAGTACCGTAGTGACTGAGGAAGGCCCAGTCGGTGTTCCAGAAGCTTCCAGACAGCCAGGTCAAGACGCGCTCGAAGTCGAAGGTGTTCATGTTCAGCTGCAATAACAAGATGATCCCGTTAAGTAACGCGGTCAGCGCGACCCCACGCAGCAATAGTAACAAGCGCGAATGCGTGCCGCGGTTGCGGACGATCACCAAGGCGAGGCAAGCGCCTGAAATTGCGGCTAGTGGAAGCCAGCGCTGCACCGATAAGCGGTGGCTATTGGCAAGCGTGATCAAGGTGACGGCGCCGAGGCTTGCCCCGGCATTGACCCCGAGAATCGACGAGTCGACTAACGGGTTGTTAGTGAGGCGCTGCAACAATAGTCCGCTGGTGGCCAGGGCTGCGCCGGTGATCAGTGCGGCGACGACGTTTGGCAAGCGCATGGTCCAGACGACCAGGCCGGCGATGTGGTCGCCTTGGCCGAACAAGGCGGCCAAAACGCGTATGAAGCTGAGATGGATATCGCCAAGCATCAGACAAGCGAAGCCTAAGGCCAGAGTCGAGAAGCTGGCCGCAAGGATGAGCCACATTTTTTTCATGACTGGGCCTCCTTGAAGCGCGCCAAGATGAGAAACAAGAACTCCCCACCGCAAATGGCACTCAAGGCCGATAGCGGCAATTCGTTCGGCGCCGTCAGGGTTTTGGCTAGAATGTCGACGATCAGCATGAAGCCGGCCCCGGCAAGCATTGTAGGGGCGACGTTGCGCTCAAGCCGATCGGGATGGCAATAGGCGATGATCTGTGGGATGCCAAGGCCGACGAAGCCGATATTACCGGCGATCGCGACCGCCATTCCGGCGCAGGCGACGACCAAACACGCGGCCAACAACCGCACGCGGCCAGGATTAATCCCGAGACTCTTGGCGGTCGCATCATCTAAGACCATTAAGGAAAGCTCCTTGTGGGCACACAGCGTGACGAGGATGATCAAAGCGGTGGCGAAGATGAGCACCTTGGCCTGAGTCGGCGTGGCATTGGCGAAGCCACCGACCAGTAAATTGCGAAACTGCGCGGTACTGTTGGTCAAGAGCCCGACGGCATAAGCGATGCAGGTCAAGAGGCTGGATAAGACGGTGCCGCCGAGAATAAAGCGCAAAATGTCCAGACCACCGCGGCGCATCGCTAACGCTAAGACGATGAAGAACGCCACGCAGGCCCCGAGAAAGCTCAACCAGACGGTGTTGGCGATGGTGAGATCAAGCCCGGCCAAGCCACCGAGCATCAGCACCAAGGTCGCGCCTGAATTGACGCCGAGGATCGATGGATCGGCGATCGGATTGCGGGCGAGCGCCTGCATGAGCTGACCGGAAAAGGCGAGCAAGGCACCGACCAGGGCCGCGCAAATTGTTCGCGGCAGCCGGATCCCCAACAGGATCTGACGGGTCATCCCGTCGCCGGCAAACAAGGCTTGCGGGGTGTACCATCTGACTCCGGCCAGCAAGCTGAGGAGGCCCGCGGCCAGCAGCAGGACGATGAGCCCGGCGTTCAAGACGCCTAACCGCAGGGGCCTCATGAGTGCACCAGCGTCTGGGCGTTCAATAGTTGCGGGAAGGTGCATCCTGCTGGTTGGACGACCGTGGCGCTGACCTCAAAGACCTGCGCCAGTAGCGGTGCCGTCAGGACTTCGGCTGGGGTCCCTGTCGCGACGATTGCACCATCGTGCACGCACACCAACTGGTCGCAGTAGCGGGCGGCTTGGTTCAAGTCATGGAGCACAACGACAACGGTTTTACCGGACTCTTGGTTGAGGCGTTGCATTAGATTCAACACATCGAGCTGATGGGTGAGATCGAGGTACGTGGTCGGTTCGTCAAGCATTAGAATCGAAGCATCTTGCGCCAGGGTCATCGCGATGAAAGCCCGTTGACGCTGGCCACCAGACAGGCTGTTTAAGGGGCGGTTGGCGAAGTCGGCGATCTTGGCCTGGACGAGTGCCCGGCGCACTAATGCGGCTTCTTCGCTATCGTGGCCAAAGAAGCCTTTGTGATAAGCGTAGCGTCCCAGCCGCACCAAGGTGGCTACGGTGAGGTCGCCGGGGACGGAAGGCGACTGCGCGAGATACGCGACTTCTTTGGCAATCGCCTTGGGACTCAGGTGGGCAAGCACGTGCCCATTTACGGTGATCTGGCCTGCAACTAAGGGATTGATCCCGGCCAGCGCTTTGAGCAGCGTTGACTTGCCACTCCCGTTAGGACCGATCAGGCCGGTGATCTGGCCTGCCGGAATCCGAAGGCTCTGATGCGCGATGATCGGGCGGTGACCATAGGCGACGACGAGATCGTCGCCGACAAAAGCGTCAGTCATGGGTGGTCGCCTCCAGTCGCATGCGGTGCTGGGTCGCCGCTAAGACGCTGGGAAAGTCGACTCGACGCTTGACGATGCTGGTGTCGACGAACGCAGACTCGCGGTATTCGAGTTTCAAGAAAGTCGCTAGCTGAGCGATTGCAACGGGGATGCCCGGCGCGGTCGTTGCAGGCGTTTGGGTGCCCGAGATGACGACATACGTTGGCATGCCCTGTAAGTCAAAGTGGTTGGCGATTAACGTGCACCGATCCAAGAAGGTCTTGAGCAGGCCGGTCATATCGGACCAGTAAACTGGGGTGCCGATCAGCAAGGCATCACACGCCGCGACCTGGGTAATCAGCGGCAAGAAGTCGTCTTCGGCCGACTGTTGGCCGAGTTGGGCGATGTGATAATCGACTAACGCCCAAGTCGTCGCCTCTTGGTCGGTCAATAAGTAAGCACCTAGTTGTGCGGTGTGTCCTTTGGTATTCGGACTACCATTTAAGAAGCCCCATTTCACGAGCAAAAACCTCCTTGTGATGAATTAAATGACAACATAATGTGAAGTATATGATGATTTGCTGTGTAAAACAAGCGGAGAACTTGTCCACTGGACTAGTGTCAGCGATTGCATCCCTTGTCCCGTCTAGCATAGCAGGATTGATAGATAGTAACAATCTTTTTTGGTCATAGTCGGACGTGTGCAGTTAAATAATCCCCAAAGCAATTGTCGCAAAAACGCCATGCCTGGCGATTCGAGGAGCAAATCGTGAAGGCATGGCGTTAGTGCGCGTTGAAGAAACACGGATTCTAATCTTAGAAGCGTTATCGTTCAGTCGTGCCGTTGCGGCCGTTGTGAGTCATCTTGAGAATCAAGGCCACTAAGATCAAATCGACAACCACGGTCGTACCGTAGCGGAGGCCAACGCTTTGGTGCACCAAGAGACTCGTGTTGATCCCATCGCTGACCAAATACAGTAGCACGATGGCGACCACGGCGGTGAAAAGCCACCAGGTACCCTTGCCAAAGGCGTTCCCATTTGTCTGCCGCTTGGCAATCCAAGGCATCACGAAGCCTAAGAGCACCATCCCGATAGGCACGACGATGTTGAGGGTCAGCATCAAGGCGAACGTCTTAGGCGTGGCATCGGTTGGGTAAAAGCCCATTGTCGCCAGCAAGAAGGTGATGATCAGCATCCACAACCCGACAATCAAGCCAAGCTTGTCGGACTTGATGAATTTGTACGCCGGGGTAGGGAAGCGATCGGCATGGCGACGAACCATGATGTAAGACCAGAATAAGAACATGGTCGAGAACGGACTGACGATGCCGTTCAGGTTCAGAAGCCAGTTGAAGATGTCGTTGATCTGCGGCAACATGCCCCCGAGTGCCATGATGATCGCACACAAGATGGTTGTCAGCCAGTAGCCGTTGATCGGTAAGCCGTCTGCCGTTTTCTTCGTGAGCTGGCGCGGCATGAAGCGCTTGGCCACGTCGGACAGGAAGACGCGCGTGGAGGCGTCTAAGATTACCGCCAGTTGGGCGAGCATGTAGAGGCCTTGGACGACGGCGAAGAGGTACATCAGGCTGTTGCCCATGCCGAACTGTTTGCCGATCGCCTGGAAGGCATAGTAAGACCCGTTCATCTTCAAGTCGTTCGGCAGGTGATGGGCGTTGAAGTAGACCCCCAAGGAGAAGGTGCCAAAAAGCGTCAAGAACATGGTCATGATCGCGATCATCTTCAGGGCCTTCGGGAAGTCTTTGGCGGGATGTTTCATATCCGCGGTGTAAGGCGCGGCGAGTTCGGAGCCGTTCATCGCGAAGACGAAGAGGCCGAACGTCGATAAGAAGGACAGAGAGAAGAAGTCTTTGGGCATGAAGCTGGAGAAGTGGAACGGATGTGTGGCGATCGGGTTACCGTGGGCGAGGCCGGCGAAGGTCATCACGACAAATAAGATCGTCATCACGAACATCGCGCCGCCACCGATGGTCGACATGACTTCCAGCGATTTGTTCTTGAAGAAGTGTTGGAGCCAGATGAAGACGACGAACACGACCGCGGTCAGCACCCCGAACCAGGCGTTACCGAGGTGGGATTGAATATCGCCGTTGCCGTTGGTGATCCAGCCAAAGGAGATTACGACCGAGTTGGCGACATCGACGACGTAAGGCAGGCCAGTGATCCAGTAGAACCACGCGGCAAAATACCCGACGGTGTCGCCGTTGGTCTGGCGCATCCAGCTGGTGATGCCGCCACCGAGTTCGGAGAAGGTCGAGCCCATGTGCGCGACGATCAAGTTGTAAGGAATGACGTAGAAGAAGGTCATGATCACCCAAGAGGTGACGGCGACGAGGCCTTGATTCTGGAAATTATAAATAATGTCGTCAAAGCCGATGACGGTGACAAAATCCATCAAGCCGACGATGACCCAGGGAATATATTGCTTTTGTTTGGTATCCGATTGCATGAGTTCCTCCAAAGAGCGCATAGCGTGACAGGCGGTTGGTCTATGCGCCTGGGGCTTTGTTCTGGTACATGTTCAATTCTCCTTTCAGCGCCAAAAAAGCATAATCGTCCTATTTTACTAAATTTTCAGAAACGAGGGAATCTTTTTGCCAACATTTCCCAGGAAATGTTGCGCACCTTACAGCTTTGTTAGGTGATGTTCGCGCACAGGCGCAGGTTTTACGGTACGATAATGATATACAAGGCGCCGCAGGCGTGAATCTTTGGAGGTAATTCGATGCAAAATCAACCTGTCGTTGCGGTTAATGACGTGACGAAGACATACGGCAAAGCCAACGAAAAACAATATCAAGCGTTAAAAGGCGTGACTTTTTCCGTTCAATCTGGAGAGTTTGTCGGCATTATGGGCGCATCAGGTTCTGGGAAAACGACGCTATTAAACATTTTATCTACCCTCGACCGGCCGACTTCTGGGACGGTTGCGATCGATGGTCAAGACGTGACGGCGCTCAAAGGCGACAAGCTATCCGATTTTCGCGCCAAGCAGGTCGGCTTTATTTTCCAAGATTTCAACCTGTTAGAGAACCTGACGGCGCGCGAAAACATCGCCTTGCCGATGGCATTGCAGAATGTCAGCCACCAAAAGCAGGTCGCCGCCGTTGATAAGATCGCGACGACGCTCGGGATTCACACGGTGCTCGACCATTATCCGACCGAGCTATCCGGAGGCCAGAAGCAGCGGGTCGCCGCGGCGCGGGCCTTGGTTCAAGAACCGGCGATCTTGTTTGGCGACGAACCGACCGGGGCGCTGGATTCGCAGTCGGCCAAGGAGTTGTTGGACACGATGACGAGCCTGAACCAAGATCAGGCCGTGTCGATTCTGTTAGTCACCCACGACCCGTTCTCGGCATCGTATGCCCAGCGCATCTTGTTCATCAAAGATGGCCAGATCGGTTCTGAGTTGGTGCGCGGTGAGAAGAGCCAGGCAGCGTTTTACCAAGAGATCTTGGAGACGCTCGGCACGTTCCAGGCTTGATCGGAGGCAGTGATGTTACGTAAATTAGCTTTAGGCGGGATCCGCTCGCGTTTTCGCGACTATGCCGTCTTGTTTTCTGGCCTGGTGATCGCCAGTGCCGTCTTCTACATGTTCATGGCGTTGGCGACCAACACCGCCTTCTTGAAAAGCAATTCGCCCATCGGCATGACGACGTTCATCTTCGGCTTCGGGGAGGTGTTGCTGGTCATCATCACGATGGTGTATATCGTGTACGCCAACACGTTCTTGATGAGCATGCGGCAGCGCGATTATGCGATGTTTATGATGCTTGGCGCCAAGTCCCGCAAGATCGCCCAGCTGATCTTCATCGAAACCGTGAGCGTCGGCCTGCTGGCGGCCGTTGTCGGAATCGTGGTGGGAATGGGCTTGACGGGCATCGCCGGCCACCTGTTGATCGGGATGCTGCACGCCCCGGCGACCCACTTCTCCGTGTTCTGGGGGCCAGCGCTGTTGGCGACGCTCGGCTTCTTCCTGGTCATGTTCGTGATCGCCGCGGTTGTGAACGCGGCCAAGTTGCTGAAGACGCCAATGCTGGCGTTGCTGCATGCCGCGACCACCCCGAATCGGATTCAGCAGAAGCGTTGGGTGCTGTTGGCACAGGCGCTGTTGGCGGTCATTTTGCTGGCGATCGGTTACTGGGCGATGCAACAACTGGTTCGCTTGCAGATGCTGGCCATCGGCATCGCGCTGGTGACGATCGTGCTCGGCACGTATTTCCTGTTCAACTCGTTGTTGGTGTGGCTGATCGGCTTGCTGAAGCGCAACTCGCATTTTGCCGCCAAGGGCTTGCGGACCTTCACCCTGAGTCAGCTGAGCTTCAGAATTCGCGATTATACCAAAATCCTGTCGGTAGTCGCGATGCTGTTCGCCTTGGCGCTTGGCGCGATCACCGTCGGCTTGGGGTTCCAGCACGACATTCCCGAGATGGCCAGTCGCCAGAATGCGTATGATGTGGTCACAATCGATGCGAGTGCGAAGACGCAGGCGAAGGCCAAGCAACTGACCGGGGTGACGCATGTCAACACCTACACCCAGAAGGTCGATGCCAAAGGCTTATACCTGGACGCCCAAGAATTGCAGGCGCGGCCGTTGCAGCTGGAAGTCTACACCAACGGTGGCCACTGGAAGCGCGTCGGCGTTGATGCGACCAACTTCAAGCAGTACGCCGATGAACAAAGCAGTCAATTCACGCAGTTCCGGATTCCCGCGGATAACGACCGCCAGCTGCAAGTGCTTGCTCACGACCAGTTCGTGCAAAAGGCCGGGGCGGCCCGGGTCATCAAAACCTATCGCCTGCGCGACTTTGCGGCCAACTACGACGTGATCAAGGCGATGGTGACGCAGCAAAACAAGCAACACCAGATTAAGGCGATGGAACAATCGGGCCAGAAGTTCATGATCTACGAGCTGATCAACGGGATGTATTCCGGTTTTGCCTTCATGGGCTTCTTCCTCGGCATTGCCTTCTTGGCGATGTTAGCGTCGACGCTGATGTTCAAGATCTTGAGTGGCGCCAGCTTCGATGCTAGCCGCTACCTCATGTTGCAGAAGATCGGCGTGCGCCCGGGATTGTTACGCAAGTCGGTGCGCCAAGAGATCGGCGCGCTGTTCTTCTTCCCAGGCTTGCTG
>CAKQZO010000073.1 GCA_934293835.1 uncultured Lacticaseibacillus sp.
TGTTCATCCAGTTCAAGAAGGTATGTTCGAAGCGGTCAGGCACGAAGTTGATCTTGTTGTCGGTGGCCTGATTCTTGATGGAAGCTTCAGCAAGAGGCTTCATCTTAACGAACCATTGCGTCGACAGGCGGGCCTCGACTTGCACCCCGGTCCGTTCCGAATGGCCAACGCTGTGGACGATCGGGTCGATCTTGATCAGATCGCCGCTCGCCTGCAGGTCACGCACCAAGTTGTCGCGGCATTCGAAGCGATCTTGGCCGACATACTTGCCGGCGTTCTCGTTCATTGTGCCGTCGTCGTTCATGCAGTTGATACGTTCGAGGTTGTGCCGGTTGCCGACTTGGAAGTCGTTAGGGTCATGCGCCGGCGTGATCTTAACCGCCCCAGTCCCGAATTCAGGATCGGCGTGTTCGTCGGCGATGATCGGAATCTCGCGCCCGACACCAGGAACGATCACCTTCTTGCCGATGACAGCTTTGTAGCGCTCGTCGTGTGAGTTCACGGCCACCGCGGTGTCCCCGAACATCGTCTCTGGCCGCGTCGTGGCGATCTCGATGCCACCCGGCGTCCCGTCGGCGAACTTATAGATCATGTGGTAGAACGCGCCTTTGTCGTCTTGGTGGATGACTTCGATATCAGACAGCGCCGTGCGCGCCTGCGGGTCCCAGTTGACGATGTATTCGCCGCGGTAGATCAGGCCCTTGTTGTACAGGTCAACGAAGACCTTGCGCACCGCCTTGGACAAGCCATCATCGAGCGTGAAGCGCTCACGCGAATAATCCAGGCTCAGCCCCATTTTGCCCCATTGGGTCTTGATGGTGGCGGCGAACTCGTCCTTCCACTCCCAGACCTTGTCCACGAACTTCTCGCGGCCGAGATCATAGCGGGAGATGCCTTCTTGGCGCAGCTTGGCTTCGACCTTGGCCTGCGTCGCGATGCCGGCATGGTCCATCCCCGGCACCCACAGCGTGTCGAAGCCTTGCATGCGCTTCTGGCGAATCAACATGTCTTGCAAGGTCGTATCCCAGGCGTGGCCGAGATGCAACTTCCCGGTCACGTTCGGTGGCGGGATAACGATGCTGTATGGCTTGGCAGTCTTGTCGCCTGATGGCTTGAAAACGCCTTGTTCCAGCCATTTATCATAACGGCCGGCTTCGACTTCTTTGGGGTCGAATTTCGGTGCTAATTCTTCACTCATGTTGTTTCCTCCACTTAAAATATCGCCTGATGAACAAAAAAAGCTCGCCCTAATTCATCATTAGGACGAGCAAACTCGCGGTACCACCTAAATTGAGGCCACGCCTCCACTTAAGACCAGATAACGGGAGATCCCGGCATGCCTTACTGATTCAGGCAAGCAGCTCGCAAGCTACAATCGATTCCAAGATTCGAGGCTTTCACCAACCCGCCTCGTCGCTGCAAATCTCTCGAATCGACCCTCTTGTTCAACGCATTACCCGCATTATAAGCTAACCCAAGCCACGGCGTCAAGCGCGTATCGGGCTTATGACCACAGTGGCAACTCCCGGTGTTGCAGCTTCAGCAGCGCCTCAATATAGAAGTAATCAGCATAGATCAGCGGCACTTCGTAGGTCGCCGGCCGGTGATAAGCTTCCGTACCGCCGCCGATGATGCCATCTTCGCTCAGGTCCCAGTCGGCGTAGCGGGCGTCGATCGCCATCAGCATCGCCTCTGCCGCCTTTTGGTAGCGGGCACGAAGCGGGGCCGAAACCTGCGGCACCAGCGCCAACAAGCCACACACCGCAATCAGGCCGGCGCTGCTATCGTGAATCGCCAGGCCAATCGGCGCCGCGAAGTCCACGAGCGGCAACCAATCTGTGGCCTGCGCATGGGCGATGAAGTAATCCGCGGCGCGACAAGCCGCGTCCAAGAAGCGCGCTTCATGCGTGTGCTGATAGGTCAACGCAAATCCGTACACCGCCCAAGCGTTGCCGCGACTCCAGGCCGAATCGGCGTTGAAGCCTTGGCCGCCGAGCATCTCGATGAACGCGCCGGACTGCGGATCGAAGCTGGCGATGTGCCCCAGCGACCCATCCGCGCGCACCAGCGTGGCCAGCACAGTGTCGGCATGGCGGGTGGCGATCTGGGCAAACCGGGGATCGCCGGTTTCGCGACTCGCCCAATACAGGAGTTGAATGTTCATCATCGAATCGACGATCAGCCAGCCGGGATGGTGGTCATTCCACGCCACCAGATAGCCACCGGCAAGATTGAAGCGCCCGGCCAGCAGCGTCGCGGCGTGCAGGCCAGTTCGCCTAGCCTGCGCGTCTTGGTCGACGCGGTAATGCGCGACCGCCGACAACAGCCACATGAAGCCGACATCATGATGAATGTCGCCAAAATGCGTCAACGCCTTGTCCAGGCGGTGCTCTTGCAAGATCGCAGCCTGCTTATACGGCATGTGGCGCTTGGCGTGATACAGCTGCCACAGCATGCCCGCCCAAAACCCGTTCGTCCACCAATCACTACCGCGCTCGGCGACGACATCCCCATACTGCCCATCGTAAGGAATATAGGGCGTCGCCCCTTGCAGGCGCTGAAGTTCGGCCTGCACCTTCCGATCGGTCGCTTGCAGGCGTTCAGCCAGCCATTGCTCTTCCATTCATCTCACCTCATCGCCATTGTACCAAACTCGCGCCGCGAAAAAAGAGATGGCGCGCCATTTTGGCCACCATCTCTGACATTCATCCTAGCTGGTTGAAGTTAAACGGCTTCAACGCCTGCAACAACTCATCGCGTTCTTCCGGGGCGAAGGCATTGAAGTTGCCCGCCTCCAGCTTGTTGAAGTCCTCCGCAAGCAGATACGCGCCGAGATATCGCGTCAACCCTTGCTTATCGATTGCCCGTTCGCTTGGGCCGGTCAGCTGTGACCCCGCTACAACGGCCAGCGCAAACGCGTTGGGATCCAACAGAATTTGCTTTTTTGCCATTATTTCACCTTCTTGATTGCCATAATTAGAAAGCCACCGATGACTTCCATCACCACGGAGAAGACGAAGATCCAGTGATACCCGAGGTTAGTGACGATTGCCGAAGCCACCAAGGCCCCCAGCATCTGCGCCCCAGTGATGCCGATGTTGATCAGCCCTAGGTCCTTGCCGGCGGTTTCAGCACTCGGCAAGACATCGAGATTCAGCGCACCATCGACTGAGTTATAGATCCCAGTCCCCATCGCCGCGATGACCCCGTAGACGTACATCGTCCACGGATGTGCGTCAAACAGTGGGAACAAGGCCGCGATCCCTAACAGGTAAGTCGCGATGGCAACCGGCAACTTCACCCGCTTGAGCTTGTCGGCCAAGATCCCGGAAATCAGCGCGAAGGTCAACCCGATGAACAGCATGATTGAGCTGAAAATCGAGATCGAAGCGCCGGCGGCCTTGTCGTTCATCCCCATGTAATCGGTAAAAATGTACAGCAAGTATGTCGTGATGATCGTGTGCCCCAGCACCATGAACAGTTTCCCGAACAAGGCTAGATAGTAATCGCGCGCGCCTTTGGTCGGCAGCGTGAAGTGTTTGGCCGCGGTTTGCTTGTTCATTTTGACCGGTGCGACTTCCACCAAGTTCGATTGCTCCCGCGACAACAAGACGTGAATGACCATCATGACTAACGTGATGCCGGCCATGACGTACAGGCCGAAGCGGACATTACCCAAGAACTGCGCGGCGATGATGGCGAACAACTGCGGCACGATCGTTCCCCCGACCCCGTAGAAGGTCGAGATCGTCCCGCGCCACCGCGGCGCGATGCGATCGGAAATCTGCGCATAGATCGCCGCGGCGACCGCGTTCTCCCCGCTCGTCGTCACCACCCACAACGCGATGATGGCCACGATCGAATTGATGTTGGCGATCAGAAGTAGCGATAGCGCCGTGATGATCGCACCCAGCACGATGTAAGGCTTGCGGGCGCCGAAGCGTGATCGCGTAACGTCAGACAACGCACCGAACACCAGGTTCGAGATTGCCCCTGTCAGACTCGCGACCGTCGCCAAGATACCGACCGCCCACACCTTGTGAGCGCTGTCAATTTGGCTAAACAGTTGCGGCAACAGCGTCGAGCGCGTCGATGCCACCGGCCCGATCCACACCGCCGGCGACATGAACATCGCAATGGAAAAGGCGATCGGTAATTTTGGCTGGTCTTCATCTTTGATTTTGGCATTGATGGCTTGCACCGGTTGCGGCTTCGCATCACTGTCGATATGTTGTGACTCTGCCATAGTGATTCCTCCTCAGATTATGTTAACGGAATGGTGACGGTCAGATGATCGCAGGTGATCGTCGCACCGCCATTGGCCAAGCTGACTGCGGGCTGGTCTCCCCAACGTTTGACCCCATACGCGGTCAGCGGATGGGCATAAATCCCGGTCACCAACCAATGCGACCCAGCGCCAAGCGTCGCCTGGCGTCCAGGCAAGGCCACGACTTGTGGAGTTATCAGATTCGTATTGGGGAACCCAGTGATCGTGGCATCTGGCCGCGGCGCCACGCCTGGGGTCAGATCGATGATGCCGGTGAAACCAGCAGGCCCAAAGAAGGTGCTGCCGGCACCTTCGCGCACGTATTGCCCTGGCTCGTCGGGGTCGTCGGCAACGGCAAAGCCAGTTTCATACGCGGCAAAGTCGCTGGCCAAGGTCAGATGGTGAATACGTACCTGCCACCCGGCGATCGGCACCAGCCAGGTCCGGACAGTCGCTTGATCGTTCAGGCGCCAACTCGAGGCGACATAGGTACTTGCTTGCGTGACCGCAAAGACGTTGTTGCGCGCCATGAAGTTACCGGGCTCAACGATCTGCTTGCCACCACGGCTAGCGACCATGGTCGTCGTCACTGGCGTCAAGCCCAGCATCGAGTCCATCACCGCTTCTTCTTTCAGCTGATTTTCCCGTGGCACCGAGAACCCGAACGCGCTGGAATAAGCGAATTTGAAATATTTCTGGTTGGTGAGCGCGTGGTAATTCGGGCCGGGTTGTCCCGCATTGAGCAAGACGGTGTGACCGTTGTCATGTTGCGCTAAAAGGTGCGGGCTTGCCAGCAATGCGGTCGTGGCCGGCTGCGGCATGGCGGCTTCAGGCGTTTGGAAGAACTTGTGCGTTGCCGGTAACGCCAGCAATAAGAAAATTTTGTTGGCCCAATATGGGGACGTCGGGCTGTTGTATGGCTCGGTCATCGCCAGCTGGGGATAGCCATACCCCAGCGTCAACAGGCCACGGTCGCGGATCGGCTTGGCCAGCCACCACCGCAGATTGCGATTGATCAAGCCTTTGAGCTCAGCCGTCTGGTCAGGCAAGATGTCGCCGTAGACGCACGCCACCCAAAACGCCACGGCCGCATAGCGATACGTCAAGCTGCGACCGAACGGCACGTTGGCGCCATCTTCGGCAAAGAAGTGCATGAACTGCTGGGCAAACTCGCGTGTGCGTTGGCGAAAGACTTGGCTGCGCGGCTCTTCGGGGTTCAAGACGCTGTACAAGATGCCATAGTATTGGAAGGCGAACGGCGTGTAGTAATCCTCGCGGCCGCGAGACGAATCCTGATACCAGCCGTCTTGGCGATAACAGCGTTCGATTTTGACCAATGCTTCTTGGGCGTCGCTGTTAGGCGCCGGCACGCCTAGCCGCTTCAAGACGCTGGCCACCAAGACCTTGAAGAACTGCCAGTTGCCATCGGCGCACTCGTGATCGAAGATCTGGCGCAGCCAAGTGGCGATCTGCGTCTGCTCGGCCGGACTGTATTGCTGCCACAGCGCGGCATCACAATGCAACAGCGCCAAGGCGATCGCCGGCATCTCCACCATCCGCTGGTCACGGTCGTGCAAGTCGCCCCAGTAATCGGGCGCCTTGGGATCAGTGCCGGCAAGGATCCCAGCACGAATCTCCGCCTGCCAATCGGCGCTCAACTGCGGGTAAGCGGGTCCTGCGCCCCACATCATGCGCGCGAAGCCTTCCATCCCCGCCGCGCGGTTGCCGTAGCCCACCCCGGTCGCCCCGAAGAAGATTCGCGAGCGCCCGATATAATGTTGCCGCAGTGGCGTATTGAGTTCAGTAAACAAGTTCAGGTAATCGGCCCTAGATTCAAGTGCTAACATAGTACCTCCTTAGTAGATCTGGCTGGCCGCCTGCCGCAAGCGCAACAAGGCTTCCAGATAAAACGCATCCCCATAGATGATCGGCACTTCCCGGTCGCTTTCGCGATGATATTTCGCCGAGGCCTTCGCCAACAGCTCATCATGCGTCGCGTCACGATCCAAGAACCGGGTCGTCAGCGAGTCGAACATGGTGGTCGCCGCCTGCCGATACCCGCGGGCCTCAGCTTCTGGTAACTGTTCTGCCAGCGCCAGGAGCCCACACACCGCGATCGCCGTTGCCGATGTGTCCCAATACTGCGGGGTCTGCGGTGCACGAAAGTCGATGCTAGAGACCCAGCCGGTCATGGCGACGTTGCTGATGAAATAATTCGCCACGCGCTTGGCCGCGGCCAAGAACTCCGGTTGCTGATCGTCGCGATACGCCAGCGCCATGCCGTAGATGCCCCAAGCCTGCCCGCGGCTCCAAGACGACCCTTGCGCATAGCCTTGGCCACCCAGCGTCTCGACGAACTCGCCGGTCGCAGGGTCAATCACCGCAATGTGGGCGACTGAGCCATCCGGGCGAAATAGCGTCTTCAGCGCCGTTTGCGCGTGCGCCTGGGCGATCTGCGCGAAGCGCGGGTCGCCGGTTTCTTGCGTCGCCCAGTGTAGCAAAGGCAGATTCATCAGACAATCGATGATCAACTGGCCTTGCTGATCGGCCCCGTTCCACGCCTTGATGAAGCGGCCGACCGGATTGTAGCGACTCGCCAAGACGAGGGCCGCCTTCAACCCGCGTGTGCGGGCCGCCTCATCATGGGTGAGCCGATACCCGACGACCGACGCGTTCAGCCACATGAAGCCGACATCGTGATCCAGCGCGGTGAAATCTGCCAGCAGCGGATCTAAGCGCGCCTCCAGTTGCGTGGCTTGCTTCGCCACTTCCGGATCATGCTCAGCCCCATACAGTTGCCAAAGCATCCCGATCCAAAAACCGTTTGTCCACCAGCCGAGATGCTGGGCGCTCACATCGGCATAGTGGTGTGCGGTGGCGATGTACGGGATCCCCATCTGCAGCCGGGTGCGCATGTTAGTGAGTTTGGTTTGGGCAAGCGCCCACAGTGCATCGTTAGAAGTGTTTCGTTGTCCTGACTCGGCCATTGATCAGCCCCCTATCCATGAAATCGTTTTCTATACTGCTATCATAGCCGCTCATTATCTCACTTGGCTTACATATTCAGAGACATTAGTGTACACTTAACGATAAATGATCCGAGTTGTTCATTTTCAGAGACGAGTCGTCTCTAATTATCCCTTAGGAGGTGCTCACATGAGTGGCATCGTGAATTTCAATTATCTTGAATTGACCAGCATTCTCAAAGCCAACGACACCACCTATTCGCTGAACGCGCTACACGACTACCACCATGAAGCGGCCTACCTACTCTTGTTCGTCCGCCAAGGCCAGCTGCTAGTCGATGCCAAACCGCGCATCAACCTGAATCCTGGCGAACTCGTCATCTTGAATTGCCAAGAGGCACTCACCGTCGCTGCGTCGGCCCCTGAGACGCAGGCCCTGACGGTGATTTTCCAGGCGACGGGGGCCCAACTGGAAGCCTTACTAGGCCATGTCAGTCTGCTTGCTGACATGCACTTGACAGACGCGATTGGTACCACCTTGGCGACGATCATCGACCTGCGTCAGCGCAAGCCTAATCAAGCCTACGATCAGATCATCGGCTCCGCATTCATGATCGCCTGTTCACAACTATAC
>CAKQZO010000074.1 GCA_934293835.1 uncultured Lacticaseibacillus sp.
AGTTAGCATTATTATAGCATATCCCCCTTTGTTGCATGCTGCCAGCCGCAACCGCGACGACGTCCTCACCATTTTACCATTATCCACACATAAATTCTCGCTAAAATACACATGTTTACATATCGCGAACACTTATGCGCAATATCAATATTTTGATGTTTGCTGGCCGTCGATGATAGATATTCGCTGGCCAGCGGAATCAGACCGCCTTCTCCTGAACCTGCACCCCATCATTGATTCCTCGCTTGAAATCGATGCCACCGCCTCGCTTGAGGGAAGGGCTGCTGATCCCCCAAAATTAAAAGTTTAAATTTTAGCTTGCTTTTTGATGAGTAAGGGATTAAAGTTGAAACCAACAAATGGCAACGACGAGATAAGTAATCTGAACAACGTGCTCAGAGAGTCGACGGACGGTGTAAGTCGATCACGAGAAGCAGATGAAAATGGTCTTCGAGCCAGTGATTCGGTGAACAGTAGTTAGCCGTGTCCGGGAGCGCCCGTTAAAGCGCTAAGGTATCCACGTGAATGTGCACGTGCGTACCTGATGAGTGATCGTTAGTGATATCGATCAAAAAACGGGTGGTAACACGACATGTCGTCCCGGAATCTTCTTAATCGAGGATTCCGGGATTTTTTTATCCCCGCGATCGGGCATCGGCCAATGCCATCACGTCACTCCAATAATTCCCACATGTCAAATTAACTTGAGGTGTTTCTTATGACTGAAAACAACTATCGCTTTGAAACTTTGCAACTTCACGCCGGCCAAGAAGAACCAGATCCTGCGACAGGCGCGCGTGTGACCCCGATTTACCAAACCGCCAGCTACGTCTTCAAGGATGCCAAACAAGCCGCCGACCGCTTCGCCTTGCGAGATGCCGGCAACATCTATGGCCGCTTGACCAATTCCACCAATGCGGCACTCGAAGCCCGTGCGGCCGCACTTGAAGGCGGCACCAGTGCCATCAGCCTGGCGTCTGGGGCAGCCGCCGTCACCGCAGCAGTCTTGAACGTCACCGGCTCAGGGGATCACATCGTATCCGCCTCAACCATTTATGGTGGGACCTATGAACTGTTCTCAGAGACATTCAAGAAGTTAGGGATTGACACGACCTTCGTTGACCCCGACGAGCCCCAAAACTTCGAAGACGCCATTCAGGATAACACCAAGGTCGTCTTCTTCGAATCGCTTGGCAATCCTGCCATCAACATCGTCGACTTTGAGGCAGTCGCCGCGATTGCCCATCGTCACGGCATCTTGGTGATTGTCGATTCTACCTTCGCAACGCCTTACCTTGTCCGCCCACTCGAACACGGCGTAGATGTTGTTGTTCACTCCGCGACCAAGTTCATCGGCGGCCATGGCGCAACACTCGGCGGCCTCGTGATCGAAAACGGCAAGTTTGACTATGCAGCGAGTGGGCGCTATCCAGGCTTCACGACCCCCACCCCTTCATACAACGGCATCGTCTGGAAGGACCTCAAAGAGGCGGCCTTCACCACTAAGATTCGGGCAGAACACCTGCGCGACACTGGGGCAACCTTATCCCCACAATCTGCTTGGTATCTGCTTCAAGGCTTTGAAACATTGAGTTTACGCGTCGAACGACACGTTGAGAACGCCCGCAAAGTGGTTCAGTTCTTAGAGGATAATCCCAAGGTTGCTTGGGTTTCCTACCCAGAAGCTAAGGGCTCCAAATATGCAGGCCTCGCGAAGAAGTATTTCCCTAAAGGTACCGGCTCGATCTTTACGTTCGGGTTGAAGGCCGGTCGCGAAGGCGCGATTGCGTTGATCGATCACATCAAGATCTTCAGCCTACTCGCTAACGTCGGCGATGCGAAGTCTTTGATCATTCATCCGGCCTCCACGACCCACGCCCAACTCAACGACGAGCAACTTAAAACCGCAGGCATCACGCCTGATCTCATCCGGCTTTCCGTCGGCATCGAGAATATCGACGACATTCTGGCTGACCTCAAGCAGGCACTCGAATACGTCGACTGAGTTCCTCGCCTCAAGCTTCGTTACCCTCCAGTCACATGCAAATGCAAAAAATGCAGCCTCCCATTGCGCCGGGAGGCCGCATTTTTTTGGATTGAAGTCAGAACCGCAAACACCCCCGCCCTACGATTCAAATCCGAATCGCGGGACGGGGGTGCAGGATGCGCTGAACTGACGAGTTAGTTGACTTTTCGCTTCTTCTTGTCAGCCTTTTGACGCTCACCCGTGTTCAAAATCTTCTTACGTAGACGCACGGATTCAGGTGTCACTTCGCAAAGTTCGTCTTCGTTCAAGAACTCGATAGATTCTTCTAACGAAAGCTTCTTAGGCGTCTTGATCGCAGCGGCATGGTCTTTACCAGAAGCACGCGTGTTGGTCAGGTTCTTACCCTTGGTCGCATTGACAGCGATATCCATATCACGGGAGTTAGCACCGACGATCATGCCTTCATAGACTTCGGTCCCAGCATCGATAAAGAGCTGGCCACGGTCTTCGATCGATTGCAAGGAATAGGTCGTCGCTTGGCCGGCGTTGATCGAAACCAAGGCCCCAGTATTACGCCCAGGTTCCCAGTTCTTAACGACTGGCATGTACTTGGCGAAGGTGTGGTTCATGATCCCATAACCACCCGTAGAAGACAAGAATTCGGTAGAATAACCGATCAACCCACGAGAAGGGGCGAGGAAGGTCAAACGGGTCTGACCGTTACCTTCGTTCTCCATGTTCTGCATCTCGCCTTTGCGCTGTGCCATCGCGTCGATGATCGTCCCAGTGTATTCCTCTGGAGTATCGATCTGCACCTCTTCGAAAGGTTCGCACAAGACGCCATCGACTTCGCGATAGATAACTTCTGGACGGCCTAACTGTAGTTCAAAGCCGGCACGACGCATCTCTTCAACCAAGATTCCTAAGTGCAATTCACCACGGCCAGAAACCATCCAGGCTCCGGCGGAATCGGTATCTTCGACACGCAAAGAAACGTCTGTCTGCAACTTGCTACGCAAGTAGTCTTCAAGCTTACGTGCGGTCACCTTATCGCCTTCACGGCCAGCAAAAGGACTGTCGTTTTGCATGAACATCATCTGCAATGTTGGCGGGTCGATCCGTAAGACCGGTAATGCTTCTGGATGCGCCGCATCCGCAACCGTTTCGCCGACATAAATGTCATCCATCCCGGAAACAGCGATCAGATCCCCTGCCTTAGCGGTTTGGACTTCCACCCGCTTCAAACCAAAGAACCCGAAAATCTTGGTAACCCGGAAGTTCTTGGAAGAGCCGTCAAGCTTCAACACGGACACGTTGTCCCCAACAGAGATCGTCCCGCGGAAAACTCGGCCGATTCCGATTCGCCCAACATAGTCATTGTAGTCAAGCATGGAAACCTGGAACTGCAATGGTTCATCGGTATTATCGATTGGCGCAGGAATTGTCTTAACGATCGTATCAAACAACGGCTTCATCGTGTGTTCTTGATCAGCCGGGTCGTCTGAATAACTAGATGTCCCGTTGATTGCAGAAGCATACACGATTGGGAATTCGAGTTGATCTTCATCCGCGCCGAGGTCGATGAATAATTCCAACACTTCGTCAACGACTTCAGACGGACGCGCACCAGGACGGTCGATCTTGTTGATGACGACGATTGGCGTCAAGTGTTGCTCCAGCGCCTTCTTCAAAACGAAGCGGGTCTGTGGCATCGTGCCTTCAAACGCGTCAACAACCAACAGCACCCCATCAACCATCTTCATGATACGTTCAACTTCACCACCGAAGTCCGCGTGTCCCGGCGTATCCACGATGTTGATCGTCGTGTCGCCGTATTTAACGGCCGTGTTTTTGGAGAGAATGGTGATCCCACGTTCCTTTTCGATCGCGTTAGTATCCATAGCGCGGTCTTGAAGGTTGATGTGTTCATCTAAGGTATCAGATTGCTTCAGCATTTCGTTAACCAATGTGGTCTTACCATGGTCAACGTGGGCAATAATCGCAATGTTCCGAATATCGTCGCGAGTCTTCAAGTGTTCTACTTCCTTTCAGGATGTTACAAGTATATGCGTACGGACACCTGATCAGCGACCAGGATTCTGGAAACACCGGCGTGATCACAACCACCCATGTCGTTGTGATCGAACACCAGCTATTGATCATGGCGCGTCCTACGCCAGTTATTACCACCAAATCAGCGATTCAATCGAACCGTCAATTCATAAAAAAACGTGCCGCCTTCGACACAGTATCCGATTTGAAATTATAACACAAAGCGATACGCCTGTCTTGATTTTCAGAAAATAAATTTTTAGGTGCGGCGTTAAGCAGAGGTCATGAGCGCCAAGATCTGCGCGTGTGCTTGCGGCATTGCGGCGACGACGACGCCTGGCGTCAACAAATCAAGCGCCGAGCCATCCGGGCGCGTGACCGTTAAGCCGAAACTTCGCCCGATCGCCATGCCAGCTGCGACATCCCAAGGTTGTAGATACGAGATGTAACCGACCTGTTGGCCCAAAGCGACGGCCTTGAACTCGATACCGGCACTTCCTAACAAGCGTGCGCCTGAACTCGCCAACGCAACATCAGCGACGTGCAGATGATTATGAATCAGCATCGGCCCGTTGACCCCGAGCAAGCCATCCGCCAAAGTCACGTCTTCCGGTTGCGCGATCACCACGTTGTTCAGCCGCAAAGGCGCATGCGGCCCGCCGGTCACCAGCTCGTCGCGCCACACATCGAGAATCGCACCGTATACCGGCACGCCATCTTCGTAAACGCCGATCATCACGGCGAAATTAGCATGTTGCTTGACGAAATTCATCGTGCCGTCGATCGGATCGACAAAAAAAACCAACCCTTTGAGACGTTCGACCTTCGCTTGGGTGCCTTCTTCGCCTTCGATATGGGCATCAGGATAATCGCGGCCGATCTGTTCAACCAAAAATCGCTGATTGGCCCGATCAACGTTGGTCACCAAGTCGTTACGCCCAGTCTTGGTGGCAACCGTCATCGGTGCCGTCATGGCCGCCAATATTTTGGTGCGACTCGTCGCCAACCACCGGCGAACACACTGATCGAGTCTTTCTAAATCGACACTCATGACAATTGCACCCGAATCTTTTGCCGGCTACCTTCACGCGCAGCCTTCACGACCTTGTATAACGAGTAGCCACTGACCTCCTCGAAATCACGCCCGAGCTGCTTTTCTGTCGCCTTATCCGGAACGACCTTCTTAAAGCCGCGATAGGCTGCCAACAAATTATCGCGATCGACGCCGTGTTCATACGCATCTTCAACCAATTGGTAGAAGGTAGTCACCTGAATCATCTCAGCTTTGGTCCATTCAAAATCTAGCGGATACTGATAATTCGGTTTCATTCTTCGTCCGCTCCCTTCTCGATTCCCTGAATCGTTGCTTCTTGTTGCGCGTAAATGGTCGCCAGACCTGCTTCTTCAGCTTCGGCCCCATGTAGCGACACAAGCCGCTTGACCCCAGCGTCGTTCACCAACACCGGGACGCTACGAACATCATCTTCAATCGTCAATAGCGGCGTGAGCAACGCCTCTCCGGCGAACGCGGCCAAAACCCGCTCGACTAGCGGTGGCCACAACAGCGCGCCGTCTCCGGCAGCATAGGCCGCACAGGCTTCACTCATCGCTTCGAGAAGTGGATCTGGCTGTCCGTCTGTGGGTTGAAGCAAACTGAGTACCGGCGTTGTCGCAACATACGCGCGACTCCACATTAACACAGGTTGATCGGTCGCTCCAAGAGCATAAGCGGTCACCCGTGAACGAGGCACCTGCAGGTGCGCTGCCAATCCGCGTTCGAAACACCCGGTCACCCCCATCGTGCCCAGTCCGATCACATTCGCCTTAGCCAATCCGGAGAAACGCTGGGCGAAATAGGTCATGACCGCATCTGCATGCGACACCACCACGATTCTGCCTGCAAAACCGGCCGCCATCGCCGCGGCGATCACTTTACGCAACTGGGCGAGCATGTTCGCCTGCCAGTCTTCGGCAGTGACCTCACCGTAATCGGTAATCACCAAGGCCGTCGTCGCCGCCCAAGTCTTAGCGGTTACCTTCAGCAACGTCTTATCCGCCATCCCGGCAATGACGCTCAGCGTCGGCATCGGTAAGGATTCTTCATCCATCGCTGGCACCGCGACACTCAACGCCAAAGGTGAGCGCAACAAGCGTTCAAGAACGGTTACCGTCAAACGACTCTGCCCGCAAACTACGATTTTTTGCATCATTAGCCTCCCAAGCTTGTTGCTTTGATTGTAACAAATTCTTAAACAAATTAACAAGACGCCACCATTACGCTCTGATGACATCTGCGCCACACAAAAAAGGCGGTCTTGGCACCGACACTGCCGCCTTTGGGAACGTCACATTACTGGTACAGCAAAAAGGACTGTGACTTTTTCGTCACAGCCCCACGACCAGATTCGATCAGATATTGACAGGAACCCCTAATGCTAATTCAGCACCATCCATGATGGCTTCACCCAGAGTAGGATGCGGATGGATCGTCAAAGACAAGTCTTCGACATTGAGGCTGGATTCGACGGCCACGGCCAGCTCAGAAATCAAGTCTGAAGCGCCAGGACCGGCAACTTGTGCCCCAATAACGGTGCCCACAGGATTAGTCACCAGCCGAACAAAGCCGTCAGTTTGCGCCAGCGAAATCGCCCGTCCGTTTGCGGCAAATGGGAACTTCGCGGCCTTGGCATCGATGCCTTGAGCCTTGGCTTCCTTTTGGGTCAAGCCGACAGTCGCCAATTCGGGATCCGTGAAACAAACGGCGGGCATCGCCTTATAATCGACCGCACTGGCCTTCCCGGCGATGGCTTCAGCCGCGACCTTGCCTTCGTAACTGGCCTTGTGTGCCAAGGCGGCGCCAGCAACGACATCCCCGATCGCATAGATGTTGGCGACGCTGGTTCGACCTTGGTTATCGACCTTGATCAAGCCTCGGTCGGTGGTTTCCACGCCAACGATATCCAGACCGATATCTGCGGTGTTAGGGCGCCGACCAACCGTGACCATCACATAATCGGCCCCGATTGTCTTGTCTGCACCATCAACCGAATAGGTGACTTTGACCCCATCGGCAGTCTCGACTGCCTCTTTAGCCATCGCACCTGTGATCACATCCACGCCGCGCGCCTTGAACGCGTTCAAGACAAGCTTAACCATGTCCTTTTCGAAGTTCGGCAAAATACTGTCAGTGCCTTCGAGGATCGTGACATGCGCGCCTAGGTTGGCATAAGCACTAGCCAACTCAGAACCGACATAACCGCCGCCAATCACAACGAATTCTTTTGGGACTTCCGGAAGCGACAAGCCGCCCGTAGAATCCACAATCCGCTTGCCAAACTTGAACCCTTTGATCTCAATCGGATGCGAGCCGGTGGCGATGATTAGATTCTTGAACGTATACGTCTGTGCAGAGTCTTTTTGCATCACGCGCAAGGAGTGTTCGTCTTTGAGGAACGCCGTCCCCCAAACCACGTCGATCTTGTGCTTCTTAAACAGCATGCCGACCCCACCAGTGAGACGTTCGACGACTTGATGTTGCTTCCAATCTTGAGTCTTCTCCCAATTCAAGGTCGCGCCTTTGGACTCAACCCCAAAGACACTGCCCCCTTGAGCTTCTTGAAGCGCGTGGCCAGCGTTGATCAGCGCCTTAGAAGGAATACAACCCACGTTCAAGCAGACCCCACCAATGAAGGTGTTCTCGATGACGGTCACCTTCTGCCCTTCTTGGGCGGCACGGATCGCGGCAACATACCCACCAGGGCCGGCACCGATCACGACAGTATCTAAATC
>CAKQZO010000075.1 GCA_934293835.1 uncultured Lacticaseibacillus sp.
GTGATTTCATTTTACAAGGACTCAGGCTGTGAGTCTTCTTTTTGTCAATTTGTTGCACTTACATTGTAAATTCGTCGGGTAAAATTTCGAAATAATTTTATGGAACTTTCAGATTGAATGAACCGTTCCGTCGGTGTCGCGATACCAATTGCACAAATTATTCGCGCAAAACCAGGCTTCTTAAGAAAATATCGATGATCAAAAATAACAAATGATATTTAATTATTCATTCAAATTTATGTTGATTATAAGAATTGCACGGGTTATACTAATGCCATAAGTTAATGATACTAATAGGGGGATACTTATATGTTGAATGAAGACTACATCCAGACGGTAAATATCGCGCTCGAGCGTTTACTTGTATATGAAACCGTATTCAAAGAATATGGCCTGACATGTCACAAGCTTGAGATCGGTAACTGTCTGGCTACTGAAAGCTTCTCGCAACTGCATGACTATTTTAGTCGCAATGTCTTGCGCTTCAACCGCTTCGTCTCTGACTGTAGCAAGTTTAAGGCCCCACACGGGTATACGACGTTCAACCGCACGTTCATCCATTGCCTCGAACAGACGCAGCAAGCGGTTTCCATGATGTTGATGGCCATCGAAGACGATGGGGTCAACCATCAGTTGTATGATCGCGGGGTCAAAATGCAAGAGCAGGCGCGCGCCCAACTCGACGCAGCCTTCGCAACAATCGATGCCAAAGCGATCTGATCACCCATACTTAGCGCCGAGTCGACAAGTTGTCGATTCCCAAAAGTGGCGCCAGCTCAATCTCACCATCCAAATACCCTCGCACCACGATGGAGTCAATCACGTCGTGGTGCGAGGGTATTTGGTGTCTCAGGCATCTTCTGGCGTGTTTAGGTAGCCGGCGGCGAGCAGTTTTTCACAGACGCGATACATCAGTTCTTCGCTGAAATCACGCGTTTCGGTGAGCTGGTGGCTGGCTTCTAGTGTCCAATCGGCGTCTGGGTTAGCAGCGTGCCAGGCTGCCAGTCGGTCTGCGACCTGGGACTCGGTGTATTGAGCGCTCATCAATTCGTCGGTTGCGGTGCTGATGAGCTGGCGTAACTTGATGTCCAAACGGGTTTCCTCCATCAGAATTAGATTCGGATTTCCCCAAGCGGGGCTGATTTAGTTATCCGCTCACTAAGTGTACACTGTTAGGAGGCTGTAAAGTAGTTTTGCTTTCATCATCACTAAATTTAAAGTATGATGGATAGATGGAAACTGATTGGCAACAATGGGCGCAAAGTCGGTCAACGCCGGCGCTTGCCCAGGCGCTGTTAGGCGCGGAATTAATCGTTGATGACTGCGGTGGGTTGATCGTGGAAACCGAGGCGTATCTCGGGGTGCAGGACCGCGCCGCGCATGCGTATGCGAATCACCGGACGCCGCGCAATGAGGCCTTGTGGGCAGAGCCCAGTACCGTTTATGTGTACCAGATGCGGCAATACTGTTTATTGAACCTGAATGTGCAGGCACAGGGAACGCCCGAGTGTATTCTGATTCGGGCGCTGGAGCCGACTCAAGGCGTGGCGACCATGGCCCAGCGGCGTCAGCAACAAGGCGTGGCGCTTGCCAACGGTCCTGGCAAGCTTTGCCAGGCGTTGGCGGTGACGCGCGCGGATAATGCGATACTACTGGGAACGGGGCGCGTCCACATCACCCTGGATGTGGCCCGGCCGCAGATCATTGCCACTGGACCGCGCATCGGCGTACCGAACAAAGGTGCGTGGACGACCGCCGCACTCAGATACTGGGTACAAGACAACCCCTATGTTTCAGGAAGCTCACGGCGTGCAGCCCAGCTGCACCAGAAAGGATGGCACCATGGCACAGACGAACATGCTTGATTACATCGGCGACAAGATGGACGCACTAGATTTTGACGGGGATCTGGATCTCAATTGGGACAAACAGGCCCATGTTCTCGAAGTCGAGATGACGATGTATGTCGATGCCGCCGAAGGCTACGAAGTCGAGGATCAAGACGGCCAAGAGATTGAGGCTGGTGGCGAAGTCGATTATGCCGACGCCATCTTGTTTTACGATTCGACGCGTGTCCAAGGCACCGATTATGCGGATAATTACCTGACGACCATCGGCTTTGCTGGCAAAAAGGGGATCGAACAGGCCAAGGTCGATGCGCTGTTCGTCTATCTGCAAGACCTGCTCGATGACGGGCAAAGCGACCTGTTCGATTTTGTGGATGGCACGAGCACTGCGGAGACCTTCGAGCTGACCTTCGACCAGGCGAAATACGATGCGGCTTACGCCGCGCAGCCAGCTGCGGCCAAGCAGACGCTGTTGCCGTACCCGAAGTTCTAAGGAGGGGTGAGGATGGATGATTGGATCGCATTAACGATCGAAACCAGCACCGAAGCGGTCGATGCCGTCGCCAACTTCTTGATGGAAGCCGGGGCGGCAGGGATCGCAATCGACGACAGTGCCGATTATCAAACGGCGGTCATCACCGCGACTGGTGAATGGCTTGATCCAGACAGCATCGCGCATCGCCAGACAGGCGCCGGGGTGACTGGCTACTTCGCCCCCCACACTCATCTCGGTGAGCTGAAACAGACGCTGGCCGCACGCGTCGCCCAACTCCCGGCATTCGGTCTGGATAAGGGCAGCGGTGAGATCAAGGTCGACGATGTTGCGCAGGCCGATTGGGCCAACGAGTGGAAACAATACTATCACCCCTTGCGCATCTCGCGCTTTGTGACGGTGGTGCCCGACTGGTTGGACTACCAGCCAAAACAGGCCAACGAGTTGATCATTCGCCTCGATCCGGAGATGGCGTTCGGTACCGGGTCACACCCGACGACTGCGTTGATGTTGACGATGCTTGAGACGATCATTCGCGGCGGTGAGGCGATGATCGATGTTGGCACCGGTAGCGGCATCTTGGCGATCGCCGCACGGCAGCTTGGAGTCAGTACCGTCTTGGCAACCGATGTGGATGAGATTGCCGTTGCCAATGCCGAAGCTAATCTGGCCCTGAATCCGGTCGATCACATCCAAGTGGTGGCCAATGACTTGCTGGAAGGTATCAACCAGCAGGCGGACATTATCTGTGCCAACATCTTGGCCGAGGTGTTGTTTCCACTGATTCCCCAGTTGCCTGCGCGCTTGCGCCCAGCGGGCCAGATCTTGTTGTCAGGAATCTACTACGATAAAGAAGAAGCAATCAAAGCTGCGCTGCAGGCGGTCGGGCTGACCGTCGTCGAAACTCGGCATATGGGTGATTGGGTCGGACTCGTTGCCAAGGTGGTGACCCCATGAACCGCTTTTTCACGCATCACACGCTGACGCCTGGAACCGATGTTGCCTTAGAGCCGGAGATTCAAAAACACGCCGTGAAGGTGTTGCGGCTGGCCGAAGGTGCGCAACTTGAGGTCGCCGATCCTAACGGCCACGCCTATGAAGCCCAAATCGTCGCGACCAGTCCGCTCAAGGTACGCCTCGGTGCGGCGATCACCCGGCGCGTCGAGCTACCGCTTGCGGTCACTTTGGTCTGCGGAGTGGGCAAAGGCGATAAGGCCGACTGGATCGTACAGAAGGCCACGGAATTAGGCGCGACCACGATCTTGTTTGCCAACACTCAGTGGGGGACGGCGCGTTGGCACGCAGACAAGGTCGCCAAGAAACTTGCCCGCCTGCAGGCAATTGCGGTGGGGGCGGCCGAACAGAGTCATCGAGACTTGGTGCCGACGGTCGGCTTCACCTCGCTAGCCGATTTGACCTTGGAGGAGGGTCAAGTCGGCTTGGTGGCCTATGAAGAAGCCGCCAAGCAAGGGGAAGCGGCGCAACTCATCAAGACGTTGCGCGCCCAGCCTAAGCAGCTCGTCGCCGTTTTTGGGCCTGAAGGGGGCCTGAGTCCAGAAGAGGTCGCGATCCTTGGCGACCGCGGGTTTAAGCCTGCCGGGTTGGGGCCGCGCATTATGCGTACCGAAACGGCACCACTATACTTACTGAGCGCCGTTAGCGCTTGGTTAGAATTACAGGAGATCTGATTACATGCAAAAATTGCTCGCTTGGTCTAAGTCTAACGCCGGCATGATTATCTATGGCGACGTTATCCTCACCTTGATCATGCCTTGGGTCATCAAACTGTTAGGCGGCTCTGTCGCCTTGCGTGTTGGCCTGTTGTTCATTGTCATCAACGGTTTATGGTCACTCTATGTCGGCCACTTGATGCGCAAGGCCCACCTGCGCTGGTGGTACAGCCTGGTGCTGCCGCTCTTGTTCGGCTTGATGGTCTGGCTGCGCTTTGCCCAGTATAATTACTGGTTCATGCCAATTTATTGGTTGCTGACGATGTTGAGCTGGTCGCAAAAGGAATAACGCGGTATCATCTGAGTTGAATCGATGTTGAGAATCACATGGTCGCTGCTGCTTCGCGCCGGTGACCGCGTCTGAGGAGGAAGCATCATGGCTGAAGAAATTGAACTAACGCAAGATCAGGTTCTGGACATGTGCCGCGCGTACATGGGTCCTAAACACGTCGCTTTTGTCAAAAAAGCGTATGACTTCGCCGCTTATGTCCATCACGATCAGCGGCGCAAGTCTGGCGAGCCGTATATCATCCACCCCATCCAAGTCGCCGGCATCCTCGCCGATCTTAGGATGGATCCGATCACCGTTGCCAGCGGCTACCTGCACGATGTCGTCGAAGACACCAACATCACGCTGGGCGACATTCAAGAGGTGTTCGGTAAGGAAACGGCGATCATCGTCGACGGCCTCACCAAGTTGTCGAAGGTGACCTACGTGGCCCACAAAGATGAATTGGCCGAGAATCACCGCAAGATGCTGTTGGCGATGGCCAAAGACATGCGTGTCATCTTGGTCAAGCTGGCTGATCGGTTGCACAACATGCGCACGCTCATGCACCTGCGTCCGGACAAGCAGCGCCGCATCGCCAACGAAACGCTGGAGATCTATGCCCCGCTGGCCGATCGCTTAGGGATCAGCACCATCAAATGGGAGCTCGAAGACCTCAGCCTGCGCTATCTCAATCCACAACAATACTACCGCATCGCGCAGCTGATGAAGTCCAAGCGTGGCGAGCGGGAAGCCTATATCCAAGGCGCGATCAAGGAAATCAATGCCGCGCTGGCCGATCTCAACATGCATTATGAGATTTACGGGCGGCCGAAGCACATCTATTCGATCTACAAGAAGATGCGCGACAAACACAAGCAGTTCGATGAATTGTACGATCTGTTGGCGGTGCGGGTCATCACTGAGACCATCAAGGATTGTTACGCAGTGCTCGGCGCCATTCATACGAAGTGGAAGCCGATGCCTGGGCGCTTCAAGGACTACATCGCGATGCCTAAGGCGAACATGTATCAGAGTCTGCACACAACGGTCATCGGCCCCAAAGGCAAGCCCCTTGAGGTTCAGATCCGTACCGAAGAGATGCACCACGTCGCCGAATACGGGGTCGCTGCGCACTGGGCGTACAAGGAAGGCCAGACTCAAGAGGTGCAATACGACCGCTCCGGCAAGAAGCTCGACATGTTCCGCGAGATCTTGGAGCTGCAAGACGAAGCCGATGATGCCAACGACTTCATGGAATCCGTCAAAGGCGACATTTTCTCTGACCGGGTGTATGTCTTCACACCACTAGGGGATGTTTATGAGTTGCCAAACGGCGACGGTCCGCTTGATTTTGCCTATATGGTGCACACCGACGTCGGCAACAAAACCGTTGGCGCTAAGGTCAACGGCAAGATCGTCCCGCTGAACTATCAGCTCAAGAACGGTGACATCGTCGAGGTCCTCACCAGTGCCGGCTCCAAGCCGAGCCGTGACTGGGTGAATCTGGTGTTCACCTCCCGCGCGCGCAACAAAATTCGGCGCTACTTCAAGCAAGAAGACAAAGAGGTTAACGCCGTCAAAGGCCGCGACATGCTCGAGCGGCAGCTGCTCGATACCGGCTACACCCCGAAGGACTTCTTCGCCCCGAAGCAGGCCATGGCCGACTTGCTGACGCGGCTGAATTTCAATCAAGAAGACGAGTTGATGAGTGCCATCGGCTACGGCGAGTACACCCCGAAGATCATCGCCAATCGCTTGACCGAGAAGGTGCGCCGCGAGAAGGAAAAGGCGGATCAGGCGGCCAAGGAAAAGGCGATCCTTGAAGCCCACCAGAAGGTCACGACCGTCAACCGCGACAAGCCGGCCCCGAAGCCGACCTCGCGCACCCAAGAAGGAATCGTGATCGAAGGCGTCGACAACTTGCTGGTCCACCTGGCCAAGTGTTGCAACCCCGTGCCAGGCGATCAGATCGTCGGCTATGTGACGAAAGGGCGCGGGGTCACGATCCATCGCACCGACTGCCCGAACGTCGCGGCAGATACGGAGATGGCGGGGCGGCTGATCGATGTGGCGTGGCAGAACCTCAATGATCAGAGTCAGCTCTTTGACACCGACCTTGAGATCTATGGCTATAACCGTTCCGGCTTGTTGAACGATGTCTTACAGACGCTCAACGCGCAGACGAAGAACCTTAACAATGTGATCGGCCGCGTCGATCACGATAAGATGGCCGACATCCATGTCACCGTCGGGATCCGCAACCTCGCGCATCTCGACCGCATGATGGACGCCATCAAGAATATCCCTGATATTTATGAGGTCAAGCGGACCCAAGGCTAACGGTTTTGATTGGCAAACGGAGGAAACATGCGAGCAGTCATTCAACGCGTCTCTTCGGCGCAAGTGACGATTGATGGGGCGGTGCACGGTGCCATCGATCAGGGATTCATGGTGTTAGTCGGGGTCGGCCCTGACGACGAACAGGCCGATGTCGCCTACCTCGTGCACAAAATCAGCAAGTTACGCGTTTTTGCAGATGCGCAAGGCAAGATGAATCTGGACATCCACCAGATTGGTGGGGCGGTGTTGTCGATTTCTCAGTTTACGCTTTATGCCAGTACCACCCACGGCAACCGGCCGAGTTTCATCAACGCGGCACCGCCTGCACTCGGCGAGCGGCTGTATCTGGCGTTCAATCAGGCGCTAGAGGCGGAAGGCTTGCGCGTGGCCACCGGCGTTTTTGGCGCAGACATGCAAGTCGCTTTGGTCAACGATGGGCCAATCACGATCATGATCGATTCGAAGGAAAAATAGGAGAAAATATTTAGTGATTACCAACGCAATCTGGGACCTCGACGGGACCTTATATGACACTTATCCAGGAATCTTGAAGGCTCTGCACGACACGTTGTTGAGCATCGACGTCAAGATCGACAAGGATGCCTTGTACAAGATCATCAAACACGGGTCGGTCACCGAAACCGCCTTGAGTTTCGCCCGCCAGCAAGGGCGCGTCGAGGCCGACGTTTTGGCGGATTATCACCGGCGCGAGGCTCTGGAAGTCATGAAGGCAACCCCATATCCGCAAACCGCCGCGGTACTCAAGGCGGTCAAGGCCGCAGGCGGCAACAACCTCTTGATGACGCATCGCGACGACAAGGCCTGGACGCTTTTGGCGCGCAACGGCCTGGACGACTTGTTCTTAGGCGGCGTCACGAGTGACCTCCACCTGGCGCGCAAGCCCAAGCCCGACGCGGTCTTGTATCTGGTCGATCGCTTCCAGCTCAATCCTGAGCGCACGGCGATGATCGGCGATCGCAAGCTCGATGTCATCGCTGGACAAGCTGCTGGCGTGCAAGGTGTGTAC
>CAKQZO010000076.1 GCA_934293835.1 uncultured Lacticaseibacillus sp.
GAGGTAGCTCGCCTTCATAGCTTTGCCACATGAACGCATAGTCTTCGGTGCGATAGTTATACATATAGCCAGGGAAAACATCGTCGACCTGGTGCAATGAGTGCGCATCAAAGAAGAAGTCGCCACCATTTGCCAAGATGGCGTTGACCTGCTTGAACACCGTCGTCACCGCAGCGAGGTCGGGCATGTAGCACAGAGAATCATCAAAACACGTCACCGCCGCCACCGGCTGAATGCCTTCTAGATCGCGCATATCGCCCTGTAACAGTGGCATACTCCGGTCGGCCGCAATCAGTTTATCTTCTGCCAAGGCTAACATCTCTGCCGACAAATCTAGCAAGGCAACATCGAAACCGGCCTCTTGCAATAACAGCGCCAAACTACCAGAACCGCCGGCGAGCTCAAGCAACTTTTGCCCCTGAGGTGCTAGCCGCGCGGTGACATAATCTCGCCAACGTGCGTACAGCGACTCGTCCATCAGCGTGTCATAAACCTGTGCGAATGTACTATAGATCATTATTCAGTGACCCATTGTTGAACATCGACAAGTGGTGCATCGGACCACAGCTTCTCCAGATTATAAAAGGCGCGTTCTTCCGGAACGAAAATATGCACGACGATATCGTTGAAGTCCATCAGCAACCACCGCGACCCTTTCTTGCCTTCGATGCGCGGCTGCTTCCCTCCGGCCAGCAACACGGCATCTTCAACCGCATCAGCAATCGCCTGTACCTGGCGTTCCGAGTTCCCGTTCATCACGACAAAATAATCTGCCAACAAGCTCACGCCCGCCATATCAAGCGCAACGATATCTTCGGCGCGCTTATCATCGGCGGCCTTCACAATAATTTCTAATAATTGGTTTGCGTCCATGCTTACTCCTTAGGTTGAATGAATGCGTTATAGGTCAACAGTGTCTTTGGATAGACGATCTTATGGTTCTGAATCAGATACGTCAGCGTGTTCTCAAGCTCGATCAGCGTGGCTTCACGCATGTTCGTCTTGGCGGCGCGCCGCGCGGCCACTTCAGCGGGGAGCTTCCGTTCAGGTTCGATGAAATCGGCAACGAAAATAATCTGATCGAGGGTCGTCATCTCAGGATCCCCGGTCGTGTGGCGTTCGATCGCCTGAATAACCTGATGGTCGGTAACCCCGACCTCGTTGCGAATAAACCAGGTGCCGACCATGCCATGCCAAACTCCCCGATTATATTTCAGCAACTGCAAGTCAAACCCGTTGCGTTTGATTACATCGACATAGTCACTGATTGGAATCTCTTTGGCATAATCATGCAATAACCCCGCCAAGCCAGCACGCGCAACGTCTTCACCGAACCGCTCTGCCAACATTCGGGCAGTTGCTTCTACTCGCAAGCAGTGTTGGTACCGCGCGTCACTCAGACGATTTTGCAACAACGCCAAGATACTGGCGCGCGACTGACCACTCGTCAGCGTTGTCGGATAGTCAATTGTCACCAAGGTATAATCCTTCTTTCTCAATGTACGCCCGTACTGGTTCTGGGACAAGATACCGGATACTCTGTCCAGCTTGGACACGCTGGCGGATTTCAGTTGATGAAATCTCGATCAATGGCGCGTCAACCCATAGAATTGGATACGGACTTTGTGGCGCATATCCGCGCCGCTTGACCCCAACGAACGTCACCAGTTTGACCAAGTCATCGATACGGTGCCACTTGGGTAGGTAAGCAACCATGTCGGCCCCGATGATGAAATAATAATCGGTATCTGGATGCAATCGTTTCAAACCGAGCATCGTCTCATAGCTGTAGCTGATGCCACCGCGCTGCAACTCACAAAGCTCGATTCCAAACAACGGATTATCCCGAATCGCCGCTTCCAGCATCGCCAGACGGTGCTTAGGCGCGATGGCGTCTTTATGATCGACATGCGGTGGTTGGTTATCCGGCATGAAACGGACTTGTCGCAAGCCAAGTTGCGTCCCGACCGCCTCGGCCATAATCAAGTGCCCGTTATGAATCGGGTTGAACGTTCCCCCGAACAAGCCCACCTGCTTGCGCCTGGTTCCCAGGATAGCCGCCGAAACCTCTTCGCTAATCACCGGATGCGTTAGCGTCGTGACCTGATGCTCCCTGTTCATCATGCCGCCTCCTACAACTTGGCGATAGCAGTTGAGACGTGCCGATTTTCAGGATCAAAGGCGCGTTTATACACCAAAACGACCCGCCCAATCGTCTGCGCAACTTCCATGCCGGGAATCGCTTCGGCAAGTGCTACCCCAACTGACTTTGGCGTCTCTTCGCTGGTCGTCAGCAAA
Source organism: uncultured Lacticaseibacillus sp. (assembly GCA_934293835.1). GTDB lineage: Bacteria > Bacillota > Bacilli > Lactobacillales > Lactobacillaceae > Lacticaseibacillus. Next base: position 2,299 of record CAKQZO010000076.1, read on the forward strand.
CTGATCTTGACCAGTTCGCGGGCTTCCAAAGCCGCCTTGACCCCGTTGATAAAGCTCTCGCCGATATCGTTTTTGCCAAGCGTGATGAGTGGCTTCATCGTCATTGCCTGACTACGCAAATACCGTTTTTGTTTTCCTGTTAACATCGATTCTCTCCTTGATTTAGACCAGCGCCTTGCGCAACAACACATCAACTCCAGCTGGCGCGTATCCGGCAACCGTCTGGCCAGCAGGCACGACGACCCAACCGAGGCCCGCAAAGACTAGATCGGACTTTTCTTTAGGCGTAAATTCGAACCGCACAAGCTCAGGAAAGTCTGCCTCCGGACGCGGTGGCTGTAGCAGACCGCCCTTGTGTTTGGCATAAAAAGCATCAGCATTCTCAGTCTTCGTCCGATGCAATAACAACTGGTTGTCAGCATAAATGGTAAATCCAGACTTCTTGCCAGCAACAAAATCAAATCGGGCCAATCCGGCAAAGAAAATGGTCTGGCCAGGGTTCAGCTGATAGACCTTAGGCCGAATCGGACGCGTCGGCGCAACGAGGTTCAAATCTCGCTTGTCGATATAATGCGCCATCTGTCCGCGGTGGATGATCCCAGGCGTGTCGATCAAGTTGTGTCCGTCAGCCAACGGGATCTCGATGCGATCCAGCGTCGTTCCTGGGAAGCGAGAGGTTGTGATCAGCTCTTGCACCCCGGTAAGCCGCCGAATGATCTGGTTGATCAGGGTCGATTTACCCGTATTCGTGACACCGACAACATAAACATCACGGCCATCACGATAGCGCTCGATCACATCGAGAAGCTCATCGATCTGCTTGCCTTTCTTGGCCGATGTCAGCATTGTTGCGACTGGACGTAAGCCTTGCGCATGCGCCGCTTGCGTCAGCCAATTCGTCAGCTTACGTGGATTCACCGATTTCGGTAACACATCAGCTTTATTACCCACCAAAATCATCGGATTATCACCAACGAAACGATGCAATCCAGGAATCACACTACCATTAAAATCAAAGATATCGACGACGTTGACGATCAACGCGTCAGCTTGCCCTAACGCGTTAAGCAGACGCAAGAAATCATCATCGGTCAGCTCAACGTCTTGCACCTCGTTATAATGGCGTAATCGGAAACAACGCTGGCAGTACAACTCGGCATCAGGATCAGCTTGCATCTTCGCCAACGTGCCAGCGGGCAAATACCCCGCATAATCGGGATTTTTGGTTTGCAATACCGCGCCACACCCGATGCAGCGTAATTCATCTGTTGCTTCTTCAGCCATGCAGATCCTCCTTGTATGTCAACGACTTCTTGCCGCCGAGTAACATGAATACGAACTTCTCTAAAAAGCGGTTGATGCGTGTGTTCCAAGCATCGGTTTTTACCAAAGGCCGAACCAGAATCGTCCGCACCCCTGCGGCGTTGCCAGCCATGACATCGGTCAACAATTGATCCCCGATCATCACCACCTCGTGCTTGCCAAGATGAAGCTGTTTACGTGCGCGGTCGACCCCGACTGGAAGTGGCTTGAGCGCCCGCGAAACGAATGGTAAGTCGAGCTTCGCCAACGCCCGCGCGATCCGGCGATGGTTATTGTTAGACACCACCATCACGGTGATCCCTGCGGCATGCATCCGCTGTAGCCATTGATGTAACGCTGGTGTCCCGTCCGGATTATCCCAGGCAATCAAGGTATTGTCTAAATCGGTCAAAATCGCCTTGATGCCTTGTTCCTGTAGCCGTTCTGGTGTCAGACCATAAATAGCCTGCACGAACCAGGTCGGTTTAAATACTGCCATGCTTGGCCTCCCTATTCTAAAGCATATCTAACTCATTATAACAAACCCTTTCCTCCATTGCACCGGCAGTCTAGCGAGCGTCAGAATCGCCTTTTGCACGGGAATACGGTACGATTAGGATAGCGGTTGCAATTGCAAATAAAAGTCATATACTTATTATTAATAAGTTAGAAATAGAGGTGATTGTTATGCTTCCTTCCTTACATCACGTTTCCTTACTCACCGGCAACATTACTGCCACCACCGCATTTTACCGCGATCGATTAGGCATGCGGCTCGTCAAAAATACTGTCAATCAAGAAAACCTGCATATGCGGCATATCTTCTTTGGCGATGATTCCGGCAATCCAGGTTCCGTGGTCACCTTCTTCGGTGTTGACCATCTCGGCCCTCGATATGATGAAGGCAGTCACATGGCCGCATTGAGATTCGCCATTCCCGCATCTCGAAGCGACTATTGGCAACAACGTCTCGGTGGCATGCAGGTCACGGATCCCAACGGGGTCGCCATCACGCTGATTCCCGTTGTGAGCGAGCGTAATGTCCCGCTGCTGGGGTATTGGGGGAGTACGCTCAATGTCGTCGACATCGAAGCAACCCGGCGCTTTTTTGCTGTCATGATGGGCTTCGATTCATCACCCACACAAGTCTTCTTACCCGATTCCCGGTGCCTGACCCTGAACCAAGTCGCCGCAGGTACGCACCGTTTCGGCCGTGGTAGCATCGATCACATTGCCTTCAGTGTTGCCGACACGCGGGAATTGGCCGGCCTAGAACAAACCGCGCACGCCAATGGCTATGTCATTGAGAAGTTAGCCGATCGCGGCTGGTTTATTAGCTTATACGTGCGGGAACCAAATGGTAACCGAATCGAGTTTGCGACCCCAACGCCTGGTTTTACGCTAGATGAACCACTGGCAAAGCTGGGAACGGGTTTGGGCTTACCGCCGCATCTAGAAGCGCAACGTCCGGCCATTGCCTCTTATTGGCAGGGCAAAGGCGTGAACTTCGACGATTGAGATGCTTCGCTTCGGCGACCATCCATCACTTAACCTAAGGAGGACTGAAGCTTATGCAACGTTTTGGTTTTGATCGTTTTGGCACCCCTGATGTCTTCACCGTCGTCACCCAAGAACCGCTTCAACCTAAGCCCGGCCAAGTTCAGCTTCAAGTGCTGGGCTTCGGATTAAATCCGTATGATGCTAGTCTCCGTCGCGGGGAACAACAAGCGAGCCGGCCGCTTAAATTTCCAATCATCCCAGGAACTGATGCCGTCGGCCGGGTCACCGCCCTCGGCGAAGACGTCAACGGTTTGTCTGAAGGCGACATTGTCATGAACTATCGGCCCCTCGGCGGTTACGGCGACTATGTGACTGCCAGCGCCAACAAGGTCCATATCAAACCCGCCGCATTAAGCCTAACTGATGCGGCCGTCTTACCTCAGGTCGGCATTGCGGCTTACACCATCCTCGAACAACTTGCGCTACCCGATCATGCCCGCCTGACCATCCTCGGCGCCGGCGGTGGGGTCGGCAGTCTGTTGCTACAATTGGCGAAATATCGTGGCCTTAACGTCACGGCAGTCGCCGCTGCTAACCATCACGATCAACTCCAGGGACTTGGTGCAGATACGATTCTCGACTATACTCAAGCCCAACAACAACCAGGAGTGCTTGCCGACGCTGTTGTTAATGCCATCGGCGGTGGTAAAGATCTCGGCCTAAGCCCTAAACTTGTGCGTCCAGGTGGAACCATCTTAACGACCGCCTATGTCGATGTCACACCCGGCGACTTCCGTCATTTACAACTTGGCCGGCTCGCACCGACCGCATCTGCCTTTGATTCTCTCGCCACAACCGCGCGTACTCGGGGACTCACCATCCAGGTCGCAGAATCATTGCCTTTCACACTTGCAGGTGTCCGGCGCGGCCATCAGTTACTCGACGCAGGCCATGTCAATGGCAAACTTGCTGTCATGCGCTAACGACCGGCATACAAAATAAGCTCAAAAAAACAGCCGCAGATGCGGCTGTTTTTGGTAACTTAGGCCAAGGCCTGCTTAGCAGTTTCTGCCAAAGCGGTGAAGCCGGCAGGATCTGCAATCGCGATATCAGCAAGCATCTTACGGTTCATGTCGACGTTAGCCAACTTCAAACCATGCATGAGTTTGCTGTAGGAAAGACCGTTCATACGCGCAGCGGCGTTGATCCGGGCAATCCAGAGGCGACGGAAATCACGCTTCTTGGCGCGACGGTCGCGGAATGCATAGCGATAAGAAACCATCACTTGGGCATTAGCCGACTTGAACAGTAAGTGCTTGGCACCGCGATAGCCCTTAGCGAGCTTCAGTACCTTCTTACGACGCTTGCGAGTAACAGTTCCACCTTTAACACGTGGCATTAGAATTCCTCCTCAAATCTTTACGAAAAATCTCTTCGAGCGCGGACACCGTGCTCAACTTAGGCGCGCTTTGACGCGGCAAGGGCTAAATCTCGCCCACTATGCCACAAGTCACGCTTTACTTCATTTGGCTGAGCATCTGGCGGATCCGCTTCATATCGGAATGGGATACCAAGCCGGACTTGCGCAGTTGACGACGTTGCTTCTTGGTCTTACCGTGGAAACGGTGAGAGGTGTAGGCGTGGCCCCGCTTCAAAGCGCCGCTAGCGGTCTTCTTGAAGCGCTTGGCAGAAGCGCGGTGGGTCTTGAATTTTGGCATGACGATTTCCTCCTAAATAACGTTTCTGACTACTTTTTGTTGTCAGGCTTTGGTGCAAGCATTAAGAACATTCTTCGACCGTCCATCTTTGGACGCGATTCAACAACGGCGAGTTCCTTAGTGGCCTCCGCCATTTGTTCCAAGACCTTTTGACCCAGGTCCTTGTGGGTGATCGCACGACCACGGAAACGAACGGAAACTTTAACCTTGTCCCCTTTTTCAAGGAACTTGGTGGCGTTCTTCAACCGGGTGTTGAAGTCGGCCTCACCGATCGTCGGGCTCAAGCGAATTTCTTTGATGCTGATGGTTTTTTGTTTCTTGCGAGCTTCGCGTTGCTTCTTTTGCAATTCGAAACGATACTTACCGAAATCCATGATCCGCGCAACAGGCGGCTTGGCGTTCGGTGACACAAGGACAAGATCCAAGTTAGCAGCTTCTGCTAACGCAAGGGCATCACGGGTCGACTTCACACCAAGCTGTTCGCCGTCTTGGGCGATCAGACGCACTTCGCGTGAACGAATTCCGTTATTGACCATCATATCTCGTGCTATGGCAATTCACCTCCAAAATTTTTGGAAAAAACCAAGCAAAAAGACGACACGAGC
>CAKQZO010000077.1 GCA_934293835.1 uncultured Lacticaseibacillus sp.
CCTAAGCAGACGCTGGGTCCGAACTTTGGACCTAGTGTGGTGCTTCTATCTGCTCAGTACCGGCCTTTTGGAACGTCACATTTGGAATATTCGGGTACACAAAAGGAGCTGTGACTTTTTTGACACAGCCCCTTATTGCTTATTTGCGGTACATCTTGAATTCCAGGAACAGATCATTGTACAGGCCAACGACTTTAGGATCGAGATCCTTGTACACTTCGGAGCGCTTAATGACCGCTTCGCTAGGATAAAACTGCTTGTCGGTCCGCACAGCTTTGGGCAGCTGCCTCAAGGCCGCAGCGTTAGGGGTGGAATAGCCAACGTATTCCGCATTTTGGGCCGCGTTCTTAGGCTCGTTGATGAAATTCAAAAAGGCGTAGATTGCCTTGAAATGCTTGGCGGTCTTCGGAATCACGATGTTATCAAACCACAGGTTAGAGCCTTCCGATGGCACCACATAATGCAGGTGTGCGTTCTCGGCCATCATGTCGGCGGCCTCGCCTGACCAGTCAACGGCAATCGCCGCTTCGTTGTCGGCCATATACATCTTGATCTCATCGGCGACCACCGCCTTGACGTTCGGTGCAAGCTCATCGAGCTTACCCTTAGCCGCTTGTAGCGTCGGCGCATCGGTCGTGTTCATCGACTTGCCTAACGACACCAGCGAGAAGCCGAGGATATCCCGAGCCGAATCAACCAGCATGATGTTGTCTTTGTATTGCGGCCGCCAGAGATCATCCCAGTGCTGAATCGCGCCAGGGCGGACGAATTTGTCGTTGTAGACGATGCCCAGCGTGCCCCAGAAATATGGCAGCGAATACTTGTTGCCCGGATCGAAGCTGCGGTTCATGACGTCTGGGTTCATGTTGTCGAGGCCGTGGAGCTTGGTTTTGTCCAGCGGCAGCAGCATGTGCGCCTTCTTCATTTTCTCGATCATGTATTCGGAAGGCACCGTCAAGTCGTAGTCGGTACCGCCTTGCTTGATCTTGGTGAACATCGCCTCGTTGGAGTCGAAGGTTTCGTAATTCACGTGGTAGCCGGTTTCCTTCTCGAACTTCGTGATCAGCGCCGGGTCGATATAATCGCCCCAATTGTACAGGTTCAAGGTGTTGTCACCGGTGGCGCCTTGGGATTTCTGCAGATGCATTGACCACATCGCAAGCCCCAAGACGACCGCGAGAATGGCGACGGCGAGGCTAATGAGCTTCTTCATTGAGCTGCGCCTCCTTCTTGGCTTTGTGCACGGCTTGGCGGCGGGCAGAACCTTGTTGAATGAAGTAATACCCGACCACCAACAACAAGGCGAACAAAAACATGACGCCAGACAGGGCGTTGATTTCCAGACTAATCCCTTGACGCGCACGCGCGTAAATCTCGACGGCCAAGGTGGAAAAGCCGTTGCCGGTGACGAAGAACGTCACCGCGAAATCGTCGAGCGAATACGTGAACGCCATGAAAAACCCGGAGAAAATGCCTGGTGCGATGAACGGCATGATGACGCGACTCAAGACCTGCGCATTGGTGCTACCGAGATCACGAGCGGCGTCCAGCATCGACTGGCGCATCTCCTGAAGCTTTGGCAACACCATCAACACCACGATCGGAATCGAAAAGGCGATGTGGCTGAGCAAGACCGAACCGAAGCCCAGCGGTAGCTTCAGCGCCGTGAAGAAGATCAAGAAGCTGGCCCCGATGATGACATCCGGGCTGACCATCAAAATGTTGTTCAGGCTCAACACCGTGTTTTTGACCAACGGTTTGGTCGTACGGTGGATCCACAGCGCCCCAAGCGTCCCGATCACCGTCGCCAACAAACTGGCTAACAGCGCCAACAACAGCGTATCGATGACGATCTGGATCATGCGCGTATCGGCGAACAACTCGGCGTAATGCGCCCAGGTGAAGCCGTGATAATGATTCATCGCATCCCCTTCGGAAAAGGAGTACATGATCAAATACCCGATCGGCACGTACAACACGATGAACACGAGCACGAGATATAGGTTAGACCACTTGAATTTTTTCATGCGCGCCGCCCCCGTTTCTTCTTGCGCTCGCCAGTCAAGAACATGATGATGAACATCGCGACGATCAAGACGACGCCGATCGTCGAGCCCATTCCCCAGTTCATTGTCACCAAGAAGTGCTCTTCAATCGCCGTCCCCAGCGTGATGACCCGATTCCCCCCGATCAGGCGCGTCAGCATGAATAAGCTGAGGCTGGGGATGAATACCGCCTGCACCCCGGCTTTGACCCCGGAAATCGTCAGCGGCCAGATCACCTTCGTGAACGTCTGCCACCCCCGCGCCCCTAAGTCCTTGGAGGCGTTGACGAACGACGGGTTGAGCTCTTCGATCGCGTTGAAAATCGGCAGGATCATGAATGGAATCTCGATATAACTTGCGACGAAAATGAAGGCCGCATCCGTGAACAAAAACTGCTGCGGGCCGATGCCGATCACCCGCAAGAATGTGTTGATACCGCCGTTTTGCGAGAAGATGCCGATGAAGGCGTAGGCCTTCAACAACAAGTTGATCCAGGTCGGCAAGATGATCAACAACAGCCACAACTGCTTGTGCTTGGTGTAATGCAGCAAGTATGCGGTCGGATAGGCGATCAACAGCGTAACCACCGTGATGACAAGCGCATACCACACTGAGTTGAACGTCATCAAGATATACGTGCCAGAGCTGAAATAACTTTGGTAATTCGCCAGCGTGAAGTGGTGATTGATGTCAAAGAAGCTTTGGTACACGATCAACACCACCGGCGCGATCACGAACAGCGCCAGCCACAGCATGTACGGCACGAAAAAGGCGACATTGGTCGTTGATTTCTTCACGATTCGTCGTCCTCCGTTCCTTCGTAAGCCTCCAGTCGCGCGTCGAAGTCTTCTTCCGATTCGTTCAAGCGCATGACGTGAATGTCTTCGGCATCGAAGGTCAGCCCCACGGTGTCCCCATCGACGGCGGGATTCGTCGAGTGAATCAACCACTCGTTTTGCAAGCGGTCATAAGCGACGATCTCATAATAATCCCCGCGGAAAAGTTGTGTGTCGACGGTCACTTGCACTTTGCCGGCGTTCGGCGCGGTGATGTCAAGGTCTTCAGGCCGCAACACGACCTCCACGGATTCGTTCGGACGCATGCCGGCATCGGCGCATTCGAACTGCTTGCCGTTGAATTCCACCAAAAAATCGGCGATCATGTGGCCGGCAACGATGTTCGACTCGCCGATGAAGTCCGCGACAAAATGGTTGATCGGCTCGTCATAGATATCGACCGGCGTGCCGGATTGTTGCACCTCACCATCGTTCATGACGAAGATCTCATCGGACAACGCCAGCGCCTCTTCTTGGTCATGGGTGACAAACAAGAACGTGATGCCCAGCCGCTGCTGTAATTCCCGCAGCTCGTATTGCATGTCTTTGCGCAACTTGGCATCAAGCGCCGACAGCGGTTCGTCGAGCAGCAACACCGCAGGCTCGAGCACGATCGCCCGCGCGATCGCAACGCGCTGCTGTTGCCCCCCAGACAATTCTGAGATCTCCCGGTCGCCGTAGCCCGCCAACCGCACCATTTTCAATGCGGCTTCGACGCGCGTTGTGACCTCTTTTTTCGGTGTCTTGCGAATCCGCAGGCCATACGCGACGTTCTCAAACACGTTCAGATGCGGGAACAAGGCGTAATCTTGGAACACCGTGTTGACCGGACGCTCGTTGGCCGGCATCTCGTTGATGCGCTTGCCGTCGAACAACACCGCGCCTTCGCTAACGTCTAAGAAACCGGCGATCGCGCGCAGGATGGTCGTCTTGCCCGAGCCGCTCGGGCCTAGCAGCGTATAGAACTTGCCTTCTTCGATTTCGATGTTGATGTCTTTGAGCACCACCGTGTCTCCGTAGTGCTTGCTCACATGTTGCAGTTCGATAATTGTCTTGCTCAATCCATTTCCCCCTAAAGCCTCACTACAAGTATGATGCCGTTGCGACCAATAAGACCTCCGCGACGCGGTTCGCCGCGTTGATCAGCTTGTGTGGCTTGGTCGCATGAAAATAAATCGTTTCTCCTTTTTTGGCCGTGTAAGTCGCCTCGCCTAACAAGAGCTGCACGCGCCCGCGAATGACATACACGAACGTCTCGGCGGGACTGGGATCGAACGCCTTGAACTCCCCTTGCGCGGCAAATTCGATGCGCACCGGCTCCATCTCGTTTTCGTTCGATTCAGGCACCAACCACCGCAGATGATACCCCCGCACCTCATCGCTGTATGCGACTTGGTCGGCTTGGGTGTACACAAGCTGTTGGTTGGGCGTCTCGCTGAAGAACTGTGCAGGCGTCTGGCCGAGCACGTTCAACAAATCGAAGAACGTCTCCATCGACGGTGAGCTCTGATTGTGTTCAAGCTGCGATATATAGCCTTTCGTCAGGTCCGTGCGCTCGCCTAATTCCTCTTGCGTCAGATTCTTCTGCACCCGCAGATCGTGAATTTTCCTGCCAATGTCCATACGCCACCTCCTCAGTTTGCTTAAACTAAACTACAAGTTTAATACCAGAGACTAATTATAGCGGCTGTCATGACAATTACAAGCACTATCCACTAAAAAAGTATGGCAAACTGATGATACGCCGATGACAGCCTGCGCCGCATCCAAAAAAAGCGCCTCACTGGCTCCGTACTCGGGAGCGCAGCGAGGCGCTTGGTTCACTCAAACGGGTTCTTCTGAGGTGAGGGCCGCGGCGTTTTCGGTATTGTTGACGCCTTGGCTGAGGCGGGCGGCGAGGCTAGAATCGACATAGCCTTGCTCGTGAAGATCGTGAATCGCGGCGCGTTCAGCGGCCAACGCGACGGACCGCAGGCGCTGAATCTCGGCTTCGTATTGCGTCGACTTGTGGCCCGCCAGCGCCTTGACGCTGGCGATGCGGTTGCGATACTGAATGATCAGCGCGTAAATTGCCTGCCGGTTGTAGTGATGCTGTCGCTGTTCGGGCTGCTTTAAGTACGCCGACAACCGCTTGAGGCCACCTTTGGCCAATTCTTTCTCCGCCGCGAGCTTGGCTTGCACGGCACTGTTACTCATGTGCCAACCGCTGAGGCGCATCCCATTATGCAGAAGCGACAACCGCAAGCGTGCCAGATGAATGCCGAGCGTCGGCTTGCCGTGATGAGCGAACATTGTGTCGATATCGGCGACCCGCTGATTCAGCCGCTTGGCAAACTTCGCGTACAGTTGCGGCGATAAGTCCGGCTTCAACTCAGCCAGCTTGTCCAGCTCACCCATCAGCCCAATGCGGCGCAGAGTCAACTCGTCTTGGACAAGCGGCGGAATATCTTCTTCGGAATCATCGGCGGCCAGATCGAGCTTGCGGATCAGGCCTTGATACTCACCGATCAGATCCAGGGCCGGCTTTTGGTTGGCCTCACGCCGCTCAGATTCCAAGCGCCGCACTGCCATCTGGTACAAGAAGCGCTGGGCCTGCGCCGGAGTCAGCTGTCGCGGCGCTTCGGTCGGCACCTCTTCTTCGGTATCGACAGACACCGTCGATCCCCGCAACGTCAGCGGCGTCCGCGACTTTGTGAATAATGGCAGGCACACCACCGCGACGATCAGGCTCAACACGACAAACCCCGCCGCGATAAACAGCATTAGGTGCCGCTCGGGGAACGCCGACCCATCGGCCAACGTCAACGGCACGGCTAAGACCCCGACGACGGTGATCGCCCCGCGTACGCCGGACAATCCCGACAATAAGGCCGTCTTGAAGCCCGCCTGCGGCATGTGGCCGAACGTCTGATAGCCCCACACCCAAGCGACGCGCAACGCTAAGACGACGAGATACACCAAGACAACATCGAGCAATGCCTGAAACGTGTTCACCTCTCGCGACACGATGGTGGTGTGCATCGCGACGGGCAATTCGATGCCTAAGATCAAGAAAATGATTCCGTTGAGCACATACACCACGATATCCCAGGTCCGTTCCGAGACGATGCGCAACTCTGGCAAGGCCTGAATGTAGTGGTTACCGCGGGCGTTGTTCAACAGCCCGGCCACAACCACCGCGATGACTCCTGAGGCGTGAATCCATTCGTCGACGACTAGATAAATCAACAGCGGCGTGACCAGCTGCATCACGGTGTGCAAAATCACATCGTTGATCCCTTGTTGCAACAGCCACATCCGCATCAGATTGATCGCCAGCATCAACACCGCGCCGGCTAGCGCGCCGACGATCGCGATGAAGAAGAAGTCGCCGATCGCCTTGCTGACGATGAAGCTACCGGTCACCGTCGCGGCGATCCCATATTTGAAGCCGATCAGCCCGCTGGCATCGTTGATCAACGACTCCCCAGAAACCAGGTGTAAGATTCCGTGAGGTAGGTGAACTCGCTGGGCGATGCTTTGCACCGCGATCGGGTCGGTGGGACTCAAGATTGCGGCCAAGGCCAACGCTGCAGGCAACGGTAGCGCCGGAATCAGCCAGTGAATGAAGAAACCGCCCACCAGCGTCGTGACGAATACCAAGAAGATCGCGTTGCCGATGATCGGCCCACGCAGCGCCCACAGTTCTTTTTTGGGAAAATGGCGCCCGTCGTTAAACAACAAAGGCGCGATGAATAACAGCATGAACCAGTCTGTCGCCATGTTGATCTGGACTTTAAAGACCAAAGCCACCACCAATCCGATCGCCGCTTGAATCAACGAAACTGGTACGGCGACGATGTAGTGGCTGATGATATTGCTGGCAATCAGAAGCGTCAACAACAGCAAGATGGCTTCCAGTAGGTGCATGCTAGTCCTCCCCTATAATGCGGACTTCGGGTTCCAGATGGATATCGAATTTCTCGGCGACGACGCGTTGTACCAGGTGAATCACGGCTAGATAGTCACTTGCCGTGGCTCCGCCGCGGTTGACGATGAAGCCGGCGTGCTTTTCTGAAATCTGCGCCCCGCCGATCTGATGGCCTTGCAAGCCGGCCTTTTGAATCAACGGGCCGACGTAATGGCCGACCGGACGCTTGAACACCGACCCACAAGACGGGTACTCTAGCGGTTGCTTCGCCGCGCGCCTGGCGTTGAGCTCATCCATCTGCGCCCGAATCACCGGCTTATCACCTGGGTGCAACGCAAACGTCGCGGCGACCACCACATCGCCGGTCGTTTGCACCAGCGAGTGGCGGTAGCGCATGTCTAACTCAGCG
>CAKQZO010000078.1 GCA_934293835.1 uncultured Lacticaseibacillus sp.
GTGCTCATACATCCATTCTCCAATCGAGCCATAGGCGTAATGATTGAAGGAATTCATATCGGTTGACCAGAACGTCCCGTCAGGTTTTTCGCCATCCCAGTGTTCCCAAGTTGACGTCGCGCCTTTTTTAACTTGGTACAACCAGGATGGGAAATCATCCTTGAACAACAATTCATACGCGACATCACGATGATGGTTCGCACTCAAGACGCTGCAAAGATATGGGGTGCCGATGAAGCCGGTGTTCATATGCATACCATTTTGCTTTAACAATTCGACCAAGTTATCGGCAATCGCTTGGCGATTCTCCGGCTGCGCAAGCTCGAAGTACAACGTGATCACACTCGCCGTCTGGGTATTGGTGACCGGATGCACGCCGTCAGGCAAGAACCGTGCCTGATAGGCCGCGACGATGCGCTTGTACAAATCGTGATAAACATTATAATCTGTCATGCGCCGTAAGAGCTTGGCTGTCTCCGCCATGATCTTGGTGGAATATGCGAAATACGCGGTCGACGCTAAGAACCCATCCGTGGCCCCGTAATAACTGCCTTCCTTGGCGTCTAATGCAACCCAGTCGGCCAATTGTAGGCCGGTATCCCAAAGCGCTTCCTCGTCTCCTTGGGCGCGAATGTAATCGACCCACGCTTTCATGCTGGCATATTGTGCATCTAACACTGCCGTATCGCCGTATTTTTGATACAACATCCATGGCACGATGCAAGCCGCGTCCCCCCAAGCAGCAGTCGTTTCAACTTGCCCGTAGCCGAACAGTCCGTGCACGACGTCTGGAATAATCACCGGCACCGCACCATTTTGGGCCTCTTGATCAAACTTCAGATCCTGAAGCCATTTGTGTAAGAACGTATCGATGTTGCGATTGAACGAGGCGGTATCTTGGAAGATCTGGAGATCGGCCGTCCAGCCCATCCGCTCATCACGCTGGGGACAGTCGGTCGGGATATCGAAGAAATTCCCGAGCTGTGAGCGTCTGATGTTGGCTTGCAGCTGATTCAACAACGGATTATCGGTTTCGAAGTGCCCGGTTTCTTCAGTGGCGCTCGACAAGACGACCCCGGTAAAATCATCGGGTGAAACCGTCTCGCCAAAGCCTTCCAAGGCAACGAAGCGGAAGCCATGATAGGTGAAGTGCGGCTGATACTCGCGCTCGGGATCGCTCGTCGCGGTATCGAAGACATAGGTATCCGTTGCGTGGGCCTGACGCAGGTTGGCGTCATAGAAATTACCGTCTTTGTCTAGCACTTCGGCGTGTTTGAGGACGACTTTGGTGGCTTGATTGGTATTCTTGAAACGCATCCAGCCGACCATGTTCTCGCCCATGTCTAGAACCAGGCGGCCTTGATGATCCTTGAACACCCGCTTGGGATGTAGCGTCTCGATGGCTTGCACCGATGGCCCGACTTGCGGCGTCAACATCTCCTTGGCAAACGGTAAAGTCACCAAAGGATAAGTTGTCTCGTCATGCGCCGTCTCATCAAGATATTCGCCATCGTACATGCTGGCGTACTGAACATCGCTGTATTGCATCTGCCAGCTGTCATCGGTATTGATCATTGCGCTTGTGCCGTCTGCGTACCACACCATCAGCTGGGCGATCAGGGCGTTTTGACCGCCATAAACGTCGCGATCGAGGTCCCAAGCCACATGGCCGCTGTACCAGCCTTCCCCAACCAACACGGCGAGTTGATTGTGCTCGGCCAATTGCGGCGCCACATCGTATGACTGGAACTGAACCGTCCGGTTATAATCAGTGAATCCCGGGCGAAAATAATCGCCGGAAACCCGTTGGCCGTTGATCTGCGCGTCATACACCCCAAGCGCCGAAATATACAAGCGCGCCTGGCGAATGTCACCGTGAAGCGAGAACGTCTTGGTGGCCACGAATGGATGCCGATAATCACGTTCCCCCACGCGTTCTTGAGGCTTTGCCGGCGTGATCCAATCGGCATGCCAGTCACTGGCATGCAGCAGCGGGGTTTCAAAATAGATGGGCGTCGACCATTCGGAAACTTCATCAGTCTCCGTTTTGACCTTGACGCGAACAAAGTAGCGCTGACTGGAAATCAGATCAGGCCCGACATACTTGAAATTGGTTGAATGATTGCTAAAAGCACGATAGTTCCAGATGATACTTTCAAATTCGGCATCCGTTGCGATCTGTAGCCGAAACCATTTTTGCATCACGGCCCGCTGGTCGCTTTGCAGTTGCCAAGAAAAAATCGGTTCGGTGATGCCGATCGCATTCTGCGTCGTATTCACGGTTACTTTACTAACCTTAATCATATTATTCCTCCACTCGTCTCATGCTCACGGGCTACCTTGCTGTCTGATCGATCAGACATGCGTTTGCTCAACCGAATGCTCGACTCGTCTCACCACCTCCTCATCTGCTCACCTACGACTGTTTTTAGTTGTTTGCACTTAACTAAATGATAAACCAAAACATTTTGTTTATATCACTCTTCAAATTTAACCGCTTACATGATATCCTAGCAATAGCACATATTGAGATGATTCGGAACAGATGTACAGGAGGATATCGTGAACGTTAAAGTCTTTCAACAATTACAGGCCTATACCCAAGTCGAATACCGCCAGCTCACGAACCACCAAGTCAACGATGACATCCCCGTGGCCGCGATCGATCTCAACGCGACGCGGCACACGCGCTCACCAGTGTTGAACGACTACTTCTTTACCCAACGCCACCTGATCATCCGCAAGCACAACCGGTTTGCTGCCTACCCGGTGCACAGTCACCAATTCTTCGAGATCAACTACATGCTACGGGGGTGCGCCACCGAATATGTCAACGGCAAGTGCATCAAGCTCAGTCAAGGGGACGTCTTATTGCTAGACATCGGGACCAAGCACAGCCTCGCCGCCCTCGATGCCGACGACCTGCTGATCAACGTGTTATTCGACGATGCCTTGCTCTCAGTGGATTTTATCGACCAGATCAATGCGTCTGAATCCGCCTTGCAAGATTTCTTAGCTAACCGGCGCACCAAGCGCAACGCGCCACCGCAATACTGTCTGTTCGCTAACACAGATACCCAGGCGAACGGGGCGATCAAGACGCTGAACGCGCTCATCGATGAATACTATCTGCAGCCAGAATTTTGCGACATCGTCATGCAAGCAGAGCTGGCGATTCTTCTCGCTCAACTGCTTCGTGACTACCAGCGCCCCTTGATCACTCAAGGCACCGGCCAGATCCTCGCCAGCAAGATCATGGCCGACATCAAGCAAAACTATCGCAAGCTGTCGCTAGATGATCTCGCCGAGAAATATAGCTACAATCGGACCTACCTCAGCAACCTCTTCCGCAAAGAGGTCGGCCGGCCGTTCAGTGAAGTCCTGACTGAAGAACGCCTCCTCAACGCCCGGCGTCTGATCCAGACCAGCACCAAACCAATCGGCGAAATTTGTCATGAGGTGGGCATGTCGAACAAGAGCTTCTTTTACCACAAATACGCGCAACAATTCGGGCATAGTCCGCGTGAAGATCGGGCCAAATCGCACCCCTAAATCGATGCGATTCGTTATGATGTAAATATGTTCCACTAATGCAAGTAAACGAACTAATCAATCTTATAAATACATCACTAAACGAAATGGTAACGTTCACTTGTCCTGACAAATCTTCCAACTATTTCGGGAGATTCGTCTGCCATCTACCACCACTTGCTAAAACCGTGCCAACAGACTTATTGTGGCGTTCGTTACACCTGCTGGCTCTGAGCGATGACCGTCTTGACGGCCGCTTGCCACGACGCGATCCGGCGGGTGCGTTCAGCTTCCGTAATTTGTGGTCGAAACGCGCGATACTGCAAATAATTCTGCGCTTTATCCAACACCCCCAACCGGCTTCCGGCAAGCAAGGCCACCCCAAAAGCGCTGATGTCTTCAATATCTGACACCTTGACGGTCACCGCTGATAGGTCACTTTGCACCTGCATCAAATAATCATTACGTGTCGGTCCGCCATCCACTGCGACGGTCGACGCTAGTGCGACATCATCTTTTCTCATCGCCGCAATGACTGCATTGATCTGGAACGCGATCGCATCGAGTGCCGCCTTCACCAACTCAGGTGCCTTCGTCGCGGCACTCATATTCAAGATCGCAGCTTGCGCTTGCGGCTGCCAATAAGGCGCTCCCAAACCAGTAAACGCCGGGACAATGACCGTCTGATCACTCGGATTGGCCGCCAACGCCAGCTTTTGCGCATCAGCTGGCGAAGCGAGGATGCCGAATCCGTCTTGAAGCCACGCCAACATCGCCCCGGCATAATTGACGTTGCCTTCCAGCACATACTGATAATCCCCCGCACATTGCCACCCGATCGAGGTAACCAGGCCGGCATGTGACCGAACCGGATGGGACCCGACATTCACCATAATCGAACTCCCCGTCCCATAGGTGATCTTCAGATCTCCCAGATGCTCACCGCTTTGCCCGAACAAGGCCGCCTGAGAATCGCCAAGAACCGCACCAAGCGGCACGGGTTCTCGAAATAAGCCTTCGCAATCGGTCATCCCAAAATCGGCATCCGATGCGCGGACCTCCGGCAGCGCCTGCATCGGGATGCCAAAGGCCTGACACAACTCCGCGTCCCAACGCTTCGTCTGCAGATCAAACAGCTGCGTTCGGCTCGCATTGGAAGGTTCCGTTGCAAACACGGCGCCGTGAGTCAAGCGGTACACCAGCCAGCTATCAATCGTGCCCAGACACAAGTCACCATTAGCCGCGGCCTGTTGAACCGCCGGCACCTCTTCCAACAACCAGGCGAATTTAGCTGCTGGGAACAGCGGCGAAAGGGGCAACCCCGTTCGGGTCATCACCTGCGCACTCAAGTCCGGGTAGTGTTGCCGCATGCGTTCACACTGCGGCTTCGCCCGCGTACACTGCCAAACCACCGCCTTCCCCAACGCATGGCCATCTGCACGCGACCAAGCGGCCACCGTCTCACGCTGATTCGTCAACCCGATGCCGGCGACCGCATCCGGTTCATACTTGCCGTCCGCAAAAAGAGCCGCAATGGTCGCACAGACATTATGATAAATTTCATTGAGATCATGGCTGATCCAGCCTTGCGAACTCACCAACTGCGCGTGCGCCAGGCTCGCCCGCCGCACGACGCTACCCTGCTGATCGTATAAGAAGGCCTTGGTGCTTCGGGTGCTTTGATCAAGGGCAATCACATACCGTGCCATCGGGCCTCACCTCCGCTACACCACCGTTCAACATTTGCGGCAATATCTTGGTCATCGATGCCGTAATGCGCAAACACGGCCGCCTGGCTACCTGCAAGCGCCGGGTGATCAGGAAACCCGACAAACTCGACTCTGGTATCTCCTCTGTGCGCCAAAGCCTCCGCGACCGCGCTGCCGATTCCACCAATCACACTGTGCTCTTCAATGGTGACAAATAATTTCGTCCGGTCGGCGACTGCGTTCAGCAACGCCGAATCAATTGGCTTGATGCTGACTAAGTCGATGACCTTGGCGCCGATTCCGGAATTAGCCAAGCGCTTGGCGGCGGCAAGCGCGATGGCGACGGTCTCCCCTGCGGCCACCAAGACGACATCGTCACCGTCTGCCTTCACCAGATTGGCCTTGCCAGGCGCCGTGAAGGCCTCCTGATCGTTTGAGTAGATCGTAGGTAAGGCAACTTTGCCGATGCGCACATACGCGGGTTTCACGGAATGGGCGAGATAGGTCATCAGCGCCTCGGCTTGGACCCGGTCGGCGGGCATGTAGACTTCCAGATTCGGAAGCGCTCGCGTAATCGCCAGGTCCTGAAGCGAATGATGGGTCTGGCCGAGATCTGAATAGGCGATCCCCCCGCTGATGCCGATCAGCTTCACATTCGTGTCGGAATAACACACGTCGACTTTGACTTGTTCGATACTCCGCATGGTTAAAAATGCGGCCGGGGAAAAGACGAATGGCCGTTTGCCGCTGTGGGCCAGGCCGGCACTGACGGTCACGGCGTTTTGTTCTGCGATGCCCATCTCAATCAACTGCGCCGGTAGCGCCTCGACGAACGGCCCCAGGGCTGCACTCCCGCGCGAATCACTGGTCACCGCGAGAATGTCTGGATCCACCTTGGCTAATGCGAGCAGGGATTGACACAACACATCCCCGATTTTTGCTTTCTCATTCATTCGTCAACCTCCGTATCTCTGCATCAAAAGCGGCCATCCCAGCGGCATATTCACTCGCCGTGGGCACCCGGTGATGCCAACCAGCCTGGTTTTCGGCAAAGCTGACGCCCTTACCCTTGATTGTGTCTGCGATGACCACTCGCGGCTTGCCACTAATCCGCGGCGCTGTCAGGACCTCCACCAGCGCGGCTAGATCATGGCCGTCAACTTGGCGAACCTCGAACCCGAACGCTTGATACTTCGCCGCCAGTGGCTCACTATTCATCACTTGAGTCGTCGGCCCGCTGATCTGCAACCGATTGTGATCGATGATCGCCGTCAAGTTATCGAGTCCAAAACTCCCGGCGGCCATCGCCGCCTCCCAGACAGACCCTTCCGCCTGCTCACCGTCTCCCATCAAGACATAGGTCTGATACTGACGACCATCGAGCTTAGCGGCCTTGGCGATGCCGACCCCCAGCCCCAATCCGTGGCCGAGCGAGCCGGTGTTCATCTCAATGCCGTTGACATGATTAGTCGGATGTCCGATGTAAGGCGAGCCGAAGGTCGAGAAGGTTTGCAGATCGCTCTTGGGAAAATAGCCACGGTCTGCCAAGACGTTGTATAGGATCTCGACCGCATGGCCTTTAGATTGGAGATAACGATCTCGATTCGGATCGTCAAAATGCTGCGGGTCTTGACGCAAGACGCTGTAGTACAAGGCGACCAAGATGTCTGTGCAAGACAGATCCGAGCCAGTGTGGCCGGTTTGGGCTGAATAAATCATCTGCCAGGTCGCTTTGCGTAAGGCGACGGCTTTTAGTGCCAGCTCTCGTGTATTCACAACTGCTCCCCCTCACTGTCACCGCGAAGATAAGCCTGAACGTCTTCTTCGATCGGGTCATAAAAGTCGGGCGTCACGCCCAGATACTTGCAGGCTTCATACAAAATTGGCACCACCGAGTCCTTCACCGCCGCGATGTGATGAATATACGGCCCATAAACC
>CAKQZO010000079.1 GCA_934293835.1 uncultured Lacticaseibacillus sp.
TTCTTGGTCGTTAAACATTGTACCCGTCATGGGTTTCTTTGTGTTCATAAAGTGTTGCACTTGAATTGTAAATCTGCTCCAAACAAAAACCGCCACCCACGGCGCATTGCCGGCGAGTGACGGGTTGATTTTGCTTTACTTGTTGAGCCCATATTTCTTGTTGAAACGATCCACACGGCCGTCTGCCTTGGTAAACTTCTGCTTACCAGTGTAGAACGGATGGGAATCAGAGGTGGTTTCAACACGAATCAATGGGTAGCTGTTACCATCTTCCCATTCAACAGTTTCGCTAGAACCCGCGGTGGAGCGGGACAGGAACTTGAACCCAGTTGAAGAGTCCATGAAAACAACTTCGTGATAATCTGGATGGATACCTTGTTTCATAATCTTGTTCTCCTTTGCCCTAAGCCATTGCCTGACCTAGAGAGATATTTGTCGTTGCTCAACCGCAAAATTATATCACGCCTAGCCCATGCTTGCAACTTCAGCGTCTTCGATGATTTCGACATCGGCGCCAAGCGCGTGCAACTTGTTCACGACCCGGTCGTAGCCCCGAAGAATATGTTCAACTTGCGTGATTGTCGTCGTGCCTTCCGCCATCAAACCAGCGATCATCAGACAGGCCCCGCCGCGAATCTCGCCGGCAGCGACCTCTGTGCCCTGCAACTGATCGGCATGATGCAGAATGATCACGTCATTCTCAACCGTGATGTCGGCACCCATACGAATCAGTTCCGGAACGTGCCGGACTCGCTTGGGATAGATGGTATCGACGATGATGCCTTCGCCTTGCGCCTTCAACAAAAGCGGCGTGATCGGCTGCTGGAGGTCAGTCGCGAACCCCGGATAAGGCATCGTCTTAATCTGCACCATTCGTAAGTCTCCCGATGGATAGACAAAAATGCTGTCCTCGCCGACATCCATCACTACCCCCATCTCTTCAAGCTTTGCCAAGAAGGAATCTAAGTGTTCGGAGATGATGTTTTTAACATTGATCCCATCGCCGATAGCCGCGGCCATCGCCAAATAAGTCCCCGCCTCGATCCGATCGGGAATAATGGTATGAGCGTTATGCGCGCGCAACTCAGGCGTCCCTTCGATCCGAATCACGTCGGTTCCGGCGCCACGGATCGTCGCCCCCATGTTATTTAAATACGTCGCTAAGTCGATGATCTCTGGCTCTTTGGCCGCATTCTCCAAGACCGTCTGGCCCTTGGCCGTCACCGCGGCCAAGATGATGTTGATCGTCGCACCGACCGAAACCATGTCCAGATAGATTCGCGCACCGTGCAAGCCTTCTTGTGGTGCCCGCACCGCGATCGCGCCATGCTCGTTGGCGACGGTTGCACCAAGCGCCTCAAATCCCTTAATATGCTGATCGATCGGCCGCGGCCCGATGTCATCCCCTCCGGGCAGGGCAACAATTGCCTTGCCGAAGCGGCCTAATAAGGCGCCCATAAAATAATACGAGGCACGTAAAGACTTGATCTTGCCGTCTGGTAACGGCACATCCTTGATCCGAGTCGGGTCGATTTTCAAGACGCAATCTTCAAAAGTCGAATGAACATTCATCGCCTCAAGAATATCCATCAAGTTGTAGACATCTTGAATCTGGGGGACTGAGTCCAGCGTGACTGGCGTCCGCGATAAAATAGCCGCTGGAATCAAAGCCACCGTGCTATTTTTTGCACCGCCAATGACAACCGAACCCGAGAGCTTCTTACCCCCGTGAATCAGCATTTTCTTCATGTCGTTATTCCTCACTAACACGTTCACTGTATGCTTGGCTGAAGCTGGCCGCCATTTACGCTTCATTGGCGCGTCGAATACGCGCACTTCGATCACTGGTAGGCTAACGACAACAACGTCGTTATAAGAAACACATTCATCGTTTAATTCTAATGAAGTTATGAACAAAAAACAAGCTCGAATCCGCGAAATCATGCGCGCGAAGCGTTATCTTAAGAAACCCTCAGCGAGCGCTAATCAATCACAAATTAGGTAACCGATTCCCCAACCGGCTGAGACCCCGATAACAGAATACGCCAGCACGCGACGATCTGCGCACTGGCGTATTCCTATCGTATCAAAATCCTTGCGACTACTTGAAGTCGCCTGCGGCCTGAACGAAGGCCTTGAAAAGTCCTTCTGGCTTGTTCGGCCGGGATTGGAATTCAGGATGGTATTGGGCGGCAACGAAGAACTTGTTCTTCGGCAGCTCGATCACTTCCATCAATCGGTTGTCGGGAGAAACCCCGGAGAAGACCATGCCGGCATCTTCCATCGCCTGACGATACTTCGTATTGAATTCGTAGCGGTGACGGTGACGCTTCTGGACTTCCTTGACGTCGCCATAAGCCTTGGCCGCCACAGAACCTTCCTTGAGGTCGCAAGGATACAAGCCTAGGCGCAAGGTCCCGCCAAGATTTTCCACGTTGACTTGGTCTGGCATCAACCAGATCACGGGATTCTTCGCATCTGGCTCGACTTCTGCGGTGGCCGCATCTTCGATCCCGAGCACGTTCCGGGCAAATTCAATCGAGGCCATCTGCATGCCTAAGCAGATTCCCAAGAACGGCACGTTGTGTTCACGCGCAAAGCGAATCGCCGCAATCTTGCCTTCAAGACCACGATCACCAAACCCACCTGGCACCAAGATACCGTCTGCATCGCCAAGCAGTTCTGCGACGTTGGCATCGGAAACATCTTCGGCTTGGAACGTCGCAATCTCAACATCGCTATCCCAATAATAGCCAGCGTGCTTCAAGGCTTCGGAAACTGAGATGTACGCATCCTTGAGGGCGACATACTTGCCGACCAAGGCGATTTTGACCTTATGATCAAGGTTTTGTACCTTGTTCAACAAAGTGCGCCATTCCGTCATATCGGCAGCCGGCACATCGAGACCAAAATGCTCGAGGACTCGTTGATCCATTCCTTGGGCCTGCATCGCCAGTGGAATCGAATATAGGCTCTTCGCATCGCGAGATTCGATGATCGAATCTTCCTTAACATCGGTGAACAGCGCAATCTTTTGCTTCATCGATTCGGTGACCGGCTTCTCCGTCCGCAGAATCAACATGTTCGGCTGAATCCCGATGTTACGCAGTTCCTTAACGGAGTGTTGCGTCGGCTTGGTCTTCATCTCACCGGCGGCCCGCAGATATGGGACCAAGGTGGCATGAATGTAGTACGTGTTCTCGGCGCCGACGTCATTCTTCATCTGCCGGATGGCTTCCAAGAATGGTTGCGATTCGATATCGCCGACGGTCCCGCCGATTTCGGTGATGATCACATCGGAATCGGTCGTCTTAGCCGCCCGCATGATCTTTTCTTTGAGCATGTTGGTGATGTGAGGGATAACCTGGACAGTCGCCCCAAGATATTCACCTTTACGTTCCTTGTCCAAAACTTCAGAGTAAATCTTCCCGGTCGTGACATTACTATACTTGTTCAAGTTAATGTCGATGAAGCGTTCGTAGTGGCCAAGATCCAAGTCGGTTTCCGCACCGTCGTCGGTAACAAAAACTTCCCCGTGCTGATAAGGATTCATTGTTCCTGGATCGACGTTAATGTACGGATCGAATTTTTGGATCGTTACCTTCAAGCCGCGGTTCTTCAACAGGCGGCCAAGGCTGGCTGCCACAATCCCTTTGCCAAGTGAAGACACAACGCCACCGGTAACAAAAATATACTTGGTCATGTGATAACTCCTTTTGTTTTGATTGGCGGGAAACGTGCTCCCCGCTGCTGTCAACGATACTTACCAACGTTTACAACGACGACGGCTCACGCGCAAAAACAAAAACAAGCTCCCCATCGTACGACAGGGAGCTTGTCACCGTTATGCTTCACTACGAATAGTAAAGCGCCCAAGCAGTATAATAACCAAAATCCCGCAAGGCGTCAACCCTGACTTCACAAGTAATCTTGTTATCCATTCCGCCGGGACGTTTTGGCTGGGCATCATCAAGCTACGTGGCGAAACGCGCTAGGCCTAACGGCACACTAGACTGCACAAACAAGTTTGCTCCGTCTAGTGCACGCGTTACGCTACGCGCAGTAACCGCGCCACTCCGCTCTTGCATCAAAAAAGCCGGCGATCGCCGGCCTGTAAAATCTTATTGGTTATCGGTAAGACTGTCGTCTTCGTCATCATCATCGTCTTCGTCGTCATCATCATCGCCGAACTCAGCGAGCTGACCTTCGATGCCATCTGGCAAAGCGTCATCTTCGTCGTCACCATCGGCATCGGCATCATCGTCGAAATCATCAGCTGCCGCGTCGTCATCATCGGTGTCGTCGAAGTCATCGTCTTCTGGGTCGTCATCGTTGTAATCGATCACATCATCGTCATCGCCAGCATCGGCCAAGAAAGCATTGACCTTCTTACGCTTCTTACGACGCGGTGCATCGTCTTCATCGTCATGCTGATTGACTTCTTCATCCACAGATTCGTATGGGTACCAAGCGCGCAGGCCCCAAACGTTGTCACCCAACGAGATGAAGGAGCCATCTTCGTTGAGGTCCGTATAGAATTGCGGCAAACGATCACGAATCTCTTCATCACTCTTGCCAAGATACGTCTGAATCTCGTTAGCGATGTCCACGAAGGCCATGGTGTCGCCTTTTTCTTCGAGGATGGCATGCGCCACCTCGATCATGGACAGTTCTGATTTAATCGCGTCGGCAAATACTTCGTCTAGTTTCAACCGGTACACGCCCTTTCCACAGTCTACTCCACATCATACCCGCTCACACACTAAAAAGCAATCGCATCCGGTAATTTCCGACATGATCGCCGTTCGCAAACAGTTCATATTCGACATAGATCTCGCCGGCCAGCGGATTCTCGGTCAGGCGTACGTCGAGCCTCGGTGTCACCGTCTCGACTGGCAGGACCCCATAAGGCGTGCGGTAGCGTGTCAAGATTCGCTTCTCATTGGCAAAATGCAGCTTCAGTTGCATGTCGTCATCGCTACCGCCACGAGTCAGCTGGATATCACCGTCTCCACGCAGCTTCAGGGTCACGGGATAATTGGTGCCTTCTTCTTCGTTGATCTCCCGATAACGAATATATAACGTGTCATTAAGTTCAACCAGGCTACCCGCTTCATCAAAAACGTGCTCCTCGGTTTCTCCCTCTTGCGTCACGTAGGTCTCTAGATGAATGGTAACTGGGATTCCACGCGTTAAGTCCATGACGATACTTCCTCTCGTATAGTTTCCCCACTATTATAACGTATTGACCACAACTCGCACATTATCCATTATAATAGAGTCAATTCTACTTTTGAAAAAAGGCGGCCTATTATGCAACTTTGTGATTTCACCGCTGGGCAGGCGATTGGTTTGCTCAGCCACCACTTCACGCCTGATCATAACCTCGACAGTTTTGCTTATACCAACGCGTTCTTGCGGCGGCCAGTCGCATTACCGCCAGTATTCGCCCACTTCTGGACGTTGACGCACACCGTCATCTTAGGCATGCAAGATCTGCGCTTACCACAACTTTCTACGGCCTTATCCGGCCTCGGTGACTGGCACTACTTCGTCCGCAACTCAGGCGGCCTAGGCGTCGTCGCCGATGATCAAGTATTGAACTTCAGCCTGTTTTTGCCGGTCAGCGACTTATCGATCGCCAGTGCCTATCAGCTGATGGCCGACCTGATTGCGACGGCCTTATCGGAAGCCACGGTCACAACTGGTGAGATCACCCGGTCGTATTGTCCGGGCACCTACGACCTCAGCATCAACGGCCAAAAGTTTGCCGGCATCGCCCAGCGCCGCACCAGCCGAGGCATTGCCATCATGGCCTACTTGTCCGTCACCGGCGACCAAGTTGCCCGCGGGCAGCTGATGCGCCACTTTTACACCCGTGGTGATGCCGCCAGTGCCACACACTTCCACTATCCTGATATTGATCCGGCCAGCATGAACAGCCTCGATACCTTGTTGGCGCTGCCGCTCACGGTTGGCCTACTTCAAGCACGCCTCGTGCGCGCCCTTGAAGCGCAAGGCGCCATCACCTCTTTAGCCACCACAGCCAGCCTGCGACAACCAGCCTTTCAAGCCGCATTGGCCGCGGCAACTACCGATATGCAAGAACGTCAGGAGGCGCTTCATGTCTAACACCCTTTTGCCTCGAGAGAAAGTCTTTCGCGACCCCGTCCACAATTACATTCACGTTCGTCACCGCATCATCTTAGCCCTGATCAACACCCCGGAGTTTCAGCGCCTGCGCCGAATCAAACAGCTCGGCGTCTCCTCTCAGGTGTTTCAAGGCGCCGAGCATTCCCGCTTCACCCACTCGCTG
Source organism: uncultured Lacticaseibacillus sp. (assembly GCA_934293835.1). Taxonomy (GTDB): domain Bacteria; phylum Bacillota; class Bacilli; order Lactobacillales; family Lactobacillaceae; genus Lacticaseibacillus. Next base: position 6,317 of record CAKQZO010000079.1, read on the forward strand.
GGCGTCTATGAGATCACCCGCCAAATCTGCGATAACTTTGTTGCCAACTATCCCGATCAATGGGATGATTCGCAGCGGCTGGTCGCCTTGTGCGCGGCGCTTCTCCATGACATCGGCCACGGACCGTATTCGCACACCTTCGAGCACATCTTCAACACCGATCATGAAGCGATCACCCGCCGCATCCTGCTCGATGACAGCACCAACGTCAATCACATCCTCCGCACGGTTTCACCAGCGTTCCCTGACCAAGTCGCCAGCGTGATCGATCACACCTACCCGAACCCGCAGGTCGTGCAGATGATCTCCAGCCAAATCGATGCTGACCGCATGGACTACCTCCTGCGCGATGCCTATAACACCGGCACCAACTACGGCTTGTTCGACCTGACGCGGATCTTGCGCGTCATGCATCCCTACGCCGATGGCATCGCCTTTGACGCCAACGGGATGCACGCCGTCGAAGACTATATCGTCAGCCGCTTTCAGATGTACCAACAGATCTACTTTCATCCCGTTTCACGCGGCATGGAGGTCATTCTCGCCCATCTGCTGGCGCGTGCCAAGACGCTCTATGAGGCCGGAAGATTCGACACGAGCTTCACGCCCAGACTGCTCATTCCGTTTTTCGAAGGGCAGTTCGATCTCCGCGATTACCTGCGGCTCGACGATGGCGTCTTGAACACCTACTTCACTTATTGGCTCGACTATCCGGATCCGATTTTGCGCGACTTCGCCGACCGGTTCTTGTCGCGGCGCCCACTGAAGT
>CAKQZO010000080.1 GCA_934293835.1 uncultured Lacticaseibacillus sp.
CGGCGATCGTGGCCGCTTCGCCCGCCTGCGACAGCGCCAATGCAACCAATTTCTTGACCGCCTTGGCCTCAGAACGCACCTTGGCGACACTTTGCACCTCACCTTGGGCATCGACCGTCAATAATGGCTTGATCGCCAACGCCGTTCCGACCACCGAGGCCACCTTGCCGATTCGCCCACCTGCTTGCAGATAATGTAGCGTCGGCACGTACAAAAACACGTGGCTCTTGGCAATCGAGGCTTGCACCTTGGCCAACACCTCAACAAAATCTGTGCCCGCATCGATCAGCCGCAGGGCATAGGCCGCGAGCAACCCGGTGCCGATTCCTGCACTCTTAGAATCCAGCACCATGACCGCACCTTCAGGAAACTCGCTGGCGGCCAAGCGGAACCCTTGATAGGTCGCCGATAAGGCGCTGGAGATGGTGAGTCCCAACACCTTCGTGTAGCCCGCATCGAATAAGCCCTGCAAGGCCTGTAACACCGCTTCTGGCGCGGGGCTGGCGGTTTGCGGCAGATTGTCCGGGGCCAACCGCGCATAGAACTCATCGGGCGTTAACGTCACCCCGTCGAGATAATCCTGACCATTCTGGCGGACATTCAACGGCACCACCACGACGTTCTCGTGGCTTGCCAGCAATACCGCCGGCACATCGGCCCCTGAATCGACGATCAATGCAATCTTATCGGTCATAATTCCCTCCTGATTCGTGGTTAAGACGAGCATACCCATTTTTACGCATTTTGTAAATGGCATGAATCAATTTTAACGCTTCTGTCGAAACGGAAACGGCTTTTGAAACGTCACATCACTGGAATATTCAGGTAAAAAAACGAGGCTGTGACTTTTGTCACAACCCCGACAGGTTAATTTTGCAAAGCGCTGAACGCCTTTTGTGGGACCGCCTGCGCTGCAACAGCCGCGTATGTTTCGACGTAGGCGCCTTTGTTCTTGATGGCTAAGTATTTGCCTACCACAAATTTTTTCATCCCCATGAACTCGATTGGACGCGTGTTGCCGTTAGCATCCACGGCGGTTTGCACGTAAATCGGGGCCCCATGATCATCCAAACGCGTTGGCGTCGTCGTTTTGACATACACCGTTCCGCGGGTAACCAAAGGATTAAGCGAGTCGGCCACCGCCGCCATTGGGGAATGGCTTTGGCGCGTTGCTAACTTCGCGCCGCCAGCAACCAGCCCCACCAGCACCACGAGCAACCCGATAAATCCTAGCACTTTTTTCATCTGAATCCCTCCCTCAACGAGATTCAGCATAGCATCGTGCCCCGCACTTGCGCATGTGGCCGGCGGTCGACTTTGAGCTCCGTCGTTAGACGGAGCCCAAAAAGCCATCGGCGAACTCGGCAACGTCTGCGCCTGTGATCGCTAACACATCAGCCTGGCGTGCAGCGCCTGCCTCTAACAATGCCACCAAGTCTTCAAACGCGGTGGTGGTCAAGGTCGCAGGCGTGATTGCCGTCACCTTGAACCAATATTTCTGGACAGCGCGATACACGATTTGATAATCAGCAGGCAACGCCTGCACCCGGGCCTGCAACGCACGCCATTCACGCTTGGAATCAAGCACGCTCATCGCTTCACCTCCCTAGTTGCCGATGGACATCGGCATTCAGCTTCTGCCGCCAGCGTTCACGCGGGCTGATCACCCCTGATTCCCGGGACACATCGGCAACGAACGCCGCCAGATCAGTTCCCAATGCTGCCTCAACGCTCAAGCCAACATCTGCGGTTTCCACCATCAGCGCGCTGATGCCGTCCAACACCGGCATCAAATCCCGGCCGCTGAAGCTCCCGCCGTTGACCCCGCACCATACCTGTTGGCCGATTACCTGCCAAGCCGCCTGGTAATCCGCCGGTAGCGCCGCGATGCGTTGGTCGAAGGCGTGCATCTGCTGATTCATATCGCTGCCGGTGATCACTTCCCACCAAGTCATTGGTTCTCTCCTTCTTGCTGCAACTGCTCAAGCGTGCGCACCAAAAAATGCCATTTTTGCCAAAACGTCGCCAAGTATGCGCGTCCGTCAGCGTTCAACGTGTAAAATTTGCGCGGCGGCCCGACCGTCGATTTGCGTCTGGCCACATTCAGCAAGCCCTTCTTCTCCAGGCGCAACAATAACGTGTAAACCGTGCCTTCGACGATGTCTTCAAACCCGCGGGCGACTAGGTCCTGGGTAATCTCATAGCCATAAGTTTCACCCAAGCTGATGCGCTGAAGGACGATGCCTTCAAGCGATCCCTTGAGCAGCTCCGTTAATCCCTGCATCACGATCTCCTAAGTCTTGTTAGGTACTGGTACATTGTAGTAGTGAGTACCCGCGTTGTCAACGCCAACAAAAAACACCGAGCTGTCGTCACAGACATTTGCTCGGTGCCACTTGCTGATTATTGGGCCAAGACGCCGTGGACAACCATGACCTCGCCATCTTGTTCTGGTGCTTCCAGCCAGTGAAATTCCCCTGGCGCCATCACGATCGCTTGGCCAGGCTCTAGCCGGGTTTTTTCGTCATCGGTGTGAAAGACGATGGCGCCTTTGATCGCCACGACCGTCACCGTCATCAATGACCGGTGGCGCTTGATCTCAGTGCCTTGAGGAATCACTAGCCGGACAATGCTTAAGTGCCGTTGCGACAACATCCGATCCGGGCCTTGGGTGACACTTGAATCTGGGTTCAAAATTTGCATAACGCGTCCTCTTTTCAAGATGATGTCTACATTATACCGTTGCCACCGTTGTCTCTAGATATCCTCATTGTATTGCCATTGTGTTTAGCAGCTGACACCAGCAACCGTCAACCCCTTGCCGAAGGCTGCCAAGACTTCTTGCCCATCAGCGATCAAGAGGCTGTCGTCGAATGTCTGGGCATGGTCTTTGAGCCGAATCTGATGGTTGCGGAAGTCTAATTCCAAGCCGGCTTCCAAGAACAGTAAATCATAATCAGACGTGTACAGGTGAATCCCTGCCGCATTGGTCAACGCAACAGGATAATCCGGATCAGGCGCATCAGTCACAATCAGCGTGAACTTGGAGCCGATCGTGCACGCCCCACCTTGTAGCGAATACTTCCCCCCACCATCATCAGCGATCAAAATCAACGTTTTATCTGCCAACTGCTTGTGCTGTAACAATTCAACGAACGCCTTGGTCAACGTAATTTCTGCCATGATTAATCACCTTCCTTGGATTCAGTTTCGCACAACTCAATCTTTCACACAATCAAAAAAGCGGCCGGCGACAGCCGACCACAAGAAATTAGTCATTTGGCATCAAGAACAATAATGCCAGGTAGACCCAAAACAACACGCCACCGCCAAAAACGAACAGCAACCGCACCCAAATCGAATTGATGCCCAGGCTTTCTGCTAACCCACCACAGACGCCGCTGATGATTCGATCATCATGTGACCTTCGCAATCGCATCTCAATTCCTCCCTGTCTTTAACATACCTCTAGTCTATCTGCTTCACCGCCGATTGCCGTCGTGCGGTAAGCGGATTTTCCCGTCAGTCGCAAGGCTGAAATTCTATTGAGCTGCGACGGCGGCGTTCACGGCGGCCGCCTCAGCCTCGATCAAGGCCACGCGGCTGGTGATCACCTTGGTATCCATCTCGATTTCACGCGCCAGGCCAATATTCGCTTGTAGCGGTTCGAAGAATTGGTTGAATTCCGCCAGCCGTTGCCGCGTGTGGAAAACTCGGGCGAGAACCGTGATGTATGTCGGGAACTCCATATCGCCGCCGACGGTTTCGGCCAGCCAGTCCCAGCGCTGCCGAATCCAATCCCAAGCCAGCTGTTGGCCAGCCGGGTTCGCGAGCACCCCGGCAAACCAGGCCCGCAGATCTTGCGGCTTGATCGTTCCAGCGTCTTCAAACGCCGATACCAACTGCTTGAGCTGCGTCAGCTCCGGCGTTTTGGTCAAGGCGGTCGCAAGGTCCCGCTTATAGCTCGCATCTGCCGATGTGCGATAGGCCGCCAGCAACTGCGTGAACAGCGCTGCGTTCGCGTAATTCTGCACTTCGTTCTCCAGCAGATAGACGCGCGTATCAGCCGGCAACGTTGCCGGGTCTGCTGCTGCTTGGAAAATGGCGTGTGCGGCGGCACTGGCTGCCGGATCCTTGGCATACAAGGCCGCGGCCAACACATACGGACGCGTCAAGGTGTCGTCGTTAGTGTCGGTTGCCTGCGGCTGCCAACCGAGACGAGCCAAGGCCTCGCGGCTGAGCTGTCCATAAAAATGGCGCAGCGCCTGCTCGCTTGCGGTATCCGGCTCGGTGAACTTCTTGAGGTTGCCGGCCAACGTATACAAAGCGGCGTTCACGATATTGGCATGGCTATCGGCAAATTCCTGAAGCAATGGGACGATGCTAGCATAGGTGCGGCGCTGGCCTTCTGCCAACAAGCGCAAATCTTGCAACACTTGCATCTGTGTGATCGCATCAAGCTGATGAATACCGGCCAGCAGTGCCTCCAGCAGCGTGTCATCATAAGCAACGATGAAGTGGGAATCATTCCCCACGTTGAGGCGCAAGGCCGCTTGCTGCCGCAATTGGGCATAGTCGCCGAGATCAAGGGTTGGCGTCGTCATCAGCTGCGGCGCAGCGAAGTTGGCGTTCAACGGAATCTGCCACAGCCGGTTTTCCTCTTGCCCAGCACCGATGAAGAACTGTTGCTGGTGCAAGATCACATGGCCATTCTCCACAGCGGCGCTGACGACAGGATAACCTGGCTGCTCCAGCCATGAGGTCATCACGGCCCCGACATCGATGCCAGAAGCTTCGCCGAGCGCCGCCCACAAGTCGGCCCCGGTGGCGTTGCCGTATTGATGCTTGGCGAAATACGCCTTAAGTCCGCGTCGTAAGGCCTCAGTGCCGAGCAACGCCCGAACCATCACCAGCATCCGCGACCCCTTGGCATACACGATCGCGCCGTCAAACAACGCATCGATCTCAGCCGGGTCTTCGACCTGAACATGCACACTCTGCACCCCGTCGGTCGCATCGCGCTGTAGCGCAGCTGCGGCCTCATCGGTCTGGAATACCTCCCAGATGTGCCAGTCAGGTTGGAGGGCATCGACCGCGACGTATTCCATCATGTTGGCGAAGGACTCGTTCAGCCACAGATCATCCCACCACTTCATCGTCACCAAGTCGCCAAACCACTGGTGCGCCAGCTCGTGGGCGATCACCGTTGCCACGCGCTGTTTCATCTCCAGGCTGGTGTTGTCAGGATCAACGGTCAGATAAGCCTCACGATAGGTCACCAGCCCCCAGTTTTCCATCGCGCCGGCAGAAAAATCAGGCAGCGCCAGCTGGTAAGAATGTGGTAGCGGGTATGGCGTCTGATAGAAGTCTTCATAAAACTCGATACTGCGCTTGGCGATGTCTAAGGCAAAATCTAGCTCGTTGGCCTTGTGGGCCTTGGTCGCAAACACACCGATCTCGACGCCAGACTTGGTCGTGGTGAGCTTTTGTTGCAACTCGCCGAAGGCAAACGCGACCAAGTATGTCGACATCGTCTTGGTCGTGGCAAAATAATGAACGCCTGCTTCGACCCGCGCCTCTGGCATGTTGGCGATGATCGTCTCACCTGGCTGCTCGTCAAACCGTACCGCCAGGTCAAAGGTCGCCTTGGCCTCAGGCTCGTCCACGCAAGGAAATGCCTGCCGCGCCGCGGTGGTTTCAAACTGCGTACCGATGATCTGCTTGGTTTCACCGTTCAGCTGATAATATGACGGATAAATCCCCATCATGGTATCCGTCAGTGGCGCCTGATAAGTGATCGCAAGCGTCGTTTCGCCGGCCTGAGGCAAGTCGATCACGACTTTTTCGGCTGCCGCGTCAACCCGAAACGCCACCGCCTGGTCGTCGGCCTCGATCGCAGAAATCGTCAAATACTTCTGATTCACCGCAATCCGGGCGGTTTTGGCCTTCCCGGTGATCGTGGTGTGGCCCTTGATTGTCTTCGCCGCCCGATCGATATCCAAGAATAAGTCATAGTGCGTCGGCTGGAATGTTTCATAGAGATGTTGTGTATCTGTCATCGTCAGACCTCCATGTCCTCAAAAATTAGCGGCCGCTGGCTCCTCCGGCGGCTGTTTGCTGAACACGATATAGCTTCATTATACACTTTGCCGTTGAGCTTCACGGCGCCCAAACCCGCCTCAAGAAAGAAAAGCCCCTTCATCCCCCGATTGGCAACGGCCAAATCGAGGCGTGAAGGGGCTGCAGCTAGTTTCGTTGTGGCAAGGTCGTCCCGTTGATCGTGATCGTGTTGCGCCCACCGTTCTTGGATTTATAAAGATATTGATCGGCACGGTTATAGATATCCAGATAGTTCTGATCTTCCGGATAGGACCGGTCTTCACCCAGTGAAATCGAAATCTGAAACTCACTACCATCGTCAGTGTTGAAGCGTAGCTTGCCAAGTTCGTCGTGCACGCGCCATGCGATGTCCTCAGCGTCGGCAGTACTCGGCGTGATATCTGCGAGAATGAAGCTGAATTCCTCCCCGCCGGTTCGATAACACCGCACGTTCGCATATGGCAGGCTCGTCGCAATCAGACGCAACGTCTTGGCCACCCGCTCCAAGACCATGTTTCCCGCCAGATGACCATAGCGATCATTGACCAACTTGAAGTGATCGATATCAAATGTGTATAACGCAAAAAAGTTGTGTTCCGCTTGCGCCTGGTGATAACACGCCAACAAGTCTTCATTGAAGACGCGGAAATTGTTCAGCCCGGTCAATTCGTCGATGCGCGCCTCTTCTTGCAGCTGAGCCTGTTGTCTTCGCTGGCGCCGTAACATGTAATGGCCGATGTCCAACCAGACACACAGCGAAATGAAGGTGCCGATTTCCCACCACCAGCCAACATCGATTCCGCCTAACGAAACCAGGTTCACCCACATGAAAGGGACGGCAAAGAGCAGGCAAAATGGATAGTATCGCCACGAGCG
>CAKQZO010000081.1 GCA_934293835.1 uncultured Lacticaseibacillus sp.
CGCGATACATGATCTCACCAGTGACCTTGCTGCCTTCGATGTTGTCATTCATCCGGTTAAGCGACCGCAAAAACGTCGACTTACCCGATCCCGATGCGCCGATCAGCGCGGTGATCTTATACCGTTCAAACGGCAACGACACCCCGTGCACGGCCTCATGTTCGCCATAGAAGACGCGCAGGTCGTTGGTCGTGATCGCAAACTCGTGTGTGGCCGGATCGAGTTCTTTGATGTAGCGATCATCTAATGAATAGTTTTGCATAGCTACTCCTTTTGTCCGCCTAGCTGGCCGTCATCCGCTTGTACAACCGATTACCACCCCAGCGCGCCAACAGGTTGAACGCTAATACGGCGATGATCAACACAGCACTAGCCCCGGCCGACACCGCGGCGGCGTCAGGCTGAATCCCTTCGGAGTTGATCTTCCAGATATGCACCGCCAAGGTCTCGGCAGGCCGCATCGGGTTCAGCGGACTCGCGATGTGCAACGGATTCCAATCACCGAAGTTCAGCGCCGGCGCACTCTGACCGGCCGTGTAGATCAGCGCCGCGGCTTCCCCGAAGACCCGGCCAGCGCCGAGAATCATCCCAGTTAGAATCCCTGGCAAGGCTTCTGGAATCACGACGTGCACGACGGTCTCCCAACGTGACAAGCCCAAGGCCAGCCCCGCTTCGCGCTGGGCAAAATTGACCTGCCGCAGTGAATCTTCGACGTTACGCGTCAACAATGGCAGATTGAACATCGTCAACGCCAACGCCCCGGACAAGATCGAAAAGCCAAAATGGAACTGTAGCACGAAGACCAAGAAACCGAACAAACCCACAACCACTGAAGGCAGCGAGCTCAAGATCTCGATGGCGGTCCGAATCACATCGGTCAGCCAGTTGTTCCTGGCATACTCTGCCAGATAGATGCCTGCGCCCAGCGCAAGTGGCACGGAAATCAGCATCGACAGCACTAACAAGTAAAACGAGTTGAACAGTTGAATCCCGATCCCACCGCCAGCCTCGAAACTCTTGGCCGGCGACGTCAGGAACTTCCACGACACATGCGGCAACCCTTGAAACAGGATATAGCCGAGTAAACTCGCCAGTAACAAGACGATGACGCCTGCAACCGCATAAAGCGCCGCAGTCATCAACTTGTCGATCGACTTGGCAGACATCATTTCATCTCTCCTTTTTTACCGATCCAGCGAATCAGCAGGTTGAAGGCCAGCGACATGAGCAGCAACAACAGCGCCAGCGACCACAGTGCGTTGTTCTCAAGCGAACCCATGACGGTGTTCCCGATGCCAGAGGTCAGCACCGATGTCAGTGTCGACGCAGGACTGATCAAGTCTTGTGGCAATAGCGCCGCGTTCCCGATGACCATCTGCACGGCCAGCGCCTCGCCGAACGCCCGCGCCATGCCGAAGACGATCCCGGTGAGGATCCCGGGCATCGCCGCACGCAAAACGACGCGACTGATTGTCTGCCAACGCGTGCCGCCTAACGCCAGACTCGCTTCACGATAGTGCCGCGGCACCGAACGCAAGGCATCGACACTCATCGACGTGACCGTCGGCAAGATCATGACGAACAAGACGAACGTTCCGGCCAAGATCCCAAACCCGGTGCCGCCAAACACACGACGGATGACCGGCACGACCACGGACAAGCCGATGAAGCCGTAGACCACAGACGGAATCCCAACCAGTAACTCGATGACTGGCTGGAGGATTTTCTTCCCCAGATTCGATGAGATCTCGGTCATGAAGATCGCTGCCCCAACGGCAAACGGCGTCGCCACCACGGCGGACAGGAAGGTCACTCCGAAGCTCCCGACGATCATCGGCAAGGCGCCGACTTGCGGCATACCGTGCGCGTCGTTCACGCCTGGCGCCCAGGTACTTTTGCTTAAGAAACTCCACAGGTTAACTTTGTTCTCGAAGAACGTCGCCAAGCCGCGGGTCGCAACAAACAAGAAAATGGCCACCACGACGGCGACGATCAAGGTGATACAAGCTAAGCTAATCCAGCGACCGCGCCGTTCGAGCTTAGCCGAACGCGAGGTGTGTAACATCGCTTCTTTGATTGGATCCATGAGCGCCTCCTACTTCTTAAGCACGTTGCCAGCAGCGTCGCGTTGCACTTGCATCTTGGTGATCGGAATGTAGCCCATCTTCGCCACCAGTCGCTGCTGCGTCGCCGGCGACTGCACATACGCCAAGAACTTCTTGGCTAGGCCAGTCGGCTGACCGCGCGTGTACATGTGTTCATACGACCAGATCGGCCAAGCGTTGGTCGCAACGTTCGTATCCGTCGGCGCCACGCCGTTCAACGCCAATGCCTGGACAGTGCGATCGACATACGAAAAGGCCACATAAGACACAGCCCCTGGCGTCGATGCGACGATTGAGCGCACCATCCCCGTCGAATCTTGTTCTTGAGCGGCTTTAGGCTGGCGCCCGTTCATCACCCACTTCTCGAACGTGGCCCGGGTCCCTGAACCTTGCGCGCGGTTGACGATCACGACCGGCAAATTCTTGCCACCGACTTGCTTCCAGTTGGTGATTTCACCGGTAAACAGCTGGCGCAATTGCGCAATGGTGAGGTTCTTGACGCCCACCTTCTTATTGACGATCGGCGTGATGCCAACCACTGCCACCCGATGGTCGACCAGCTTCTTGGCATCGATCCCGGCCTTTTCTTCGGCGAAAAGGTCGGAATTACCGATCGCCACCGCGCCTTGCTGGATCTGGCTCAGGCCCGTTCCGCTCCCACCGCCTTGAACGTTGATGAACACGCCGAGGTGGTCGCTTTGATATTGTTCTGCGGCCGCTTCGACGAGCGGCTGCAAGGCACTAGAGCCAACCGCGGTGATCGATTCACCGTTACTATCTTGGGCGCCACAAGCCGCTAGGAGCGTCAAGCTCAAGGCGGCGATTAAGCCTAGCAGTTTTTTCACGTCGTTCCTCCGTATCTGATGTCAGCAATCAGTGTATCAAGCCACTGTAAATGTTCGCGTCGGCGTGTGTAAAAATGCAGTAAATGCCGCGCCTAGCTCGCACCCCCGCATCGCACATCTCGGCGTGCTCACGAGCTACATCGGTAGCGTCACCGTGAAGGTCGTGCCGACGCCAACTTGTGAATCGATCGCAATATCGCCACCGAGCTGTTGCACCATCTCGGCAACGATCGCTAATCCCAAACCAGTCCCGCCGTTGTGGCGACTGCGCGCCTTATCGACCCGATAGAAGCGTTCGAAAATTCGCTGCTGATCGGCATCGGCGATCCCAATCCCGGTATCTTGGAAGACAAGCTTCAGGAGATGCTCTTTTTGCGTCGCGCGGACGGTGACCGTCCCGTGTTGCCGGTTGTAATACACCGCGTTGTTCATCAAGTTGCGGACAACTTGGGATAATTTGACATCATCACTTTGAATCGCCAAGTCGGCCGGTAAATCGATTTCGATGCTCAGCTGCTTATCAGCGATCGGCTGCGCGAGGCTGGTCGTCGCCTGCTTCAACAACGCGCTAAGATCGACTGTGGTATGCTTAGCCGGCGCATCAGAAGGCCTGCTGAGCGTCAAGATGTCGGTGATCAGACTCGTCAAGCGCGTGCTTTCGTCGTGGATAATGGTCAAAAATTGCTTCAAGGTCGCCGGATCGTCTTTGGCCCCGGCCAGTAGAGTCTCGGCAAAGCCGGAAATCGCGGTGACCGGCGTCTTCAACTCATGGGAGACGTTGCCGACAAAGTCTAGCTGCATCTGCTCGATTTGCCGCAGATAGGTCACATCATACAAGATCACCAGCACCTGCTCACGATCGGCGCGCGCTTTTAGCGCGATCACGTTCGCATCGACAGACTTGTGGGTGACCAGCATCGTCATTTCTTTATGATGACTCTTCTGGTTGCGGAAGGTGTGCTCGATCATCCGCGCCAAGCCGTATGTTTTCACGTCGTCGAGATAGTTATGCACCTCTGGCGAGATCGGATGGCCGACGAACGCGGCCATCGCCTGATTACTTAACAAGACGTTGCGATCCATGTCGATTAGCATCACCCCTTGCGGCAGGTGGTCGATCAGCCGATCGAAGCTGGCCTGACGCAAGGCCACCTTCTGGCGCAGATGCGCCACGGTCTGCTCGAGATTGTTGATCTCAGTGCCCATCTTGGCAAACGCCGAGCCCGGCGTCAGCAAGATCGGATTCACATCATGTTCAGTGCGGATGCGCGCGATGTTATGCGTCATGGTCGCGATGTGCGTCTCCCAATAATGATGCCGGCGCAATCCCCACAGCAAGAGGCCAACCATCGCCAGCCAATACGCCGCTGTGAACATGGCGAGGCCGCGTGGTGATAGGTCAACCAAGGTCGCCTTCTGCTGCCAGACCCCGACAAAATGATTATGGGTCGGCTCAAAGATATAGAGCTGTTCGGTGTTCCCCGCGATGCGCACCACTTGGGGTTCGGTATCGACGATCGTCCGCTTCTGATCGATCAAGTCTTGCATCATTTTCTGGCGCGCAGAATCGGGCTTGCCGTGCAACAGCGTGAGGGTGACGCCGGTGTCTTTGGCCAGCGTCGCCGGGTGCTTGGGCGTATGTTGATAGAGTTGATAGACCTGCTTGAGATGAGTCGTCTGTTGCGAATACAACAGGTGATCACAGGCGCTGATAATGCTGAAAAAGCCTGCTATTGCAAGCAGGCTTGACCAGACCAGCTGGCGCGTGAACTTAGTCATTAGGAACCTCCATCTTATAACCGAAGCCGCGCACCGTCTTGATGTATACCGGGTGCTTCGGGTCGTCTTCGATCTTATCGCGCAGATGCGACACCTGAATGTCCACCATCCGCGTTTCGGCAGGATACTCGAAGCCCCAGACGCCATTCAACAACGCATCACGAGACAGAATCTTGTCGACGCGCTTCGCGAAAAACGCCAACAGCTCGAATTCCTTCGGCGTCAATGTTAGCTTATCGCCAGCCTTGGTCGCCTGGTAATTATCTGGATCAATCCGCAGCGTCCCGACCGTGATCATATCGCTGGCCGCAACTGCTGGCTGTTTGTGCCCAGAATCCCCGTTCACGCGCCGTTCGATTGCCTTGATGCGGGCGACGATCTCACGCGGCGAGAAAGGCTTCGTCACATAATCATCGGCGCCAAGCTCCAAGCCAACGATCTTATCGGTTTCAGAATCCTTGGCTGTCAAAATCATGATCGGCGTTGCAATCCCGGCGCCGCGAATCTTCTTGGTGACTTCCAATCCATCGAGCCCCGGCAACATCAAGTCTAAGATGATGAAATCAAAGCTTTCTTGCAACGCCAAGGTCAGTGCTGACTCCCCATCGCCGGCAGTCGTCACGGTAAAGTGTTCCTTCTCCAAGTTATACTGCAACAACGTCACAATCGCTGGTTCGTCATCGACCACAAGGATCTTTTTCATTGGGCTTCCTCCGCAAAAGTAATCATCCCCAACTCATGTGGGGCACCTTCGTATATTGCTGTTTCACACAACCGAATCTCGCCATCAAGCCCTGCCACCCGTAGGCGACAATATGTGGGATGCGCTTGAATCGCGGCGTAAAGTTCGGCATCGTCATGGACAGGCAGCGAGTTGCATAACAACACGACATCGCCGGCTTCCAGCCCCATCTTGGCCGCTGGAGTCTCAGGCTGCACGGCCACCAGCCGCACCCCGGTATGGGTCTGAGAGATGTAATTGATCCCGCCACGCGTCGCCCAGACGTTCGCACATGCCAAGCCGAGGCCAAGCACCGCCAACGCGACCAGCCAGGCGCGATTCGGCAGCCACCAAGCGCCGACGGCTAGCCCAACGGCTACCCCGCCAGCAATCAGATACTGCCACGCCCAACGACGCAAGGCGGCCTTGGGAAGCTGCTTGTTCGTCTTCAGCGCGGCGCCTAGAATCAGCGGCAAACCGATCAAGGCAAAGTGCGTAGTGCCGATCGTCAACGCCGGCCACCAAGGCAAAGCGGCGAACTGACTGCCACTAAAAGGTATGACTAACGGCAACCAGTAGAACTGGCGATGCGCATACACCGCGATCTTTGCGCCACGCTTGCCCATGGTCAGCGTCGGCACGTCGATCGGCGGATCGATCACCGCCAGCAACAGCGCCTCAGCCAACCACAACCCGGCTACCAGGGCGACCAGCCGCCATCCCCATTGGTCGGCCGTTGCCACAGTCGAAACAGGACCCACGACACCCACAACGCCGGCCAGGCTCAGCCACCAAGGCGCAAAGCCAAGTCCCGACAGCAACAATGCGGCCACACTCAACGCGGTGATTGCCAGCAGTACCGGTGCTGGCAACAACCAGCCCCCGCCGACGCTTACGGCCGACACGATCAAGGCCAGACCAACCCCACCGATCAACCCCGCCCACAGATTCGTGGCGTGGCGATCGATCGCCGTTAGAAACACCTTCCGCTCGTGAGCTAGCCGGCGCCAGTGCCAAAATATCGCGATCAAAATGCCCACCCAGGTGACTGGGCCGAGTAGTGTTAATAACAAGCGCACAAGGTTCACCTTCCTATTCGCCTTAAGTATATCATGTCATGCCCAGTTACCGAACGTTGTATCTGGGGCACGCCTTGATGACAGCGGATACATCACCGCCTCGACCGTAAAAATTGCGTAAAAAAGCGTGAAGCCAACTCGACTTCACGCTTTTGAGACTGACACTTTAGATTTTCAAGAACCGGCGCATCGAAACCACCGCGCCGAGCGCCCCGATGACGATGCCGACAGCGGCAAGGGCGATGTCCAGCCATAACAGGAACGGCATCGACGGATACAGCGAGTACCCGTTGGCCGCAGTGGTCAGGCCGGCATTGGAATACACCAGCGGGTAGCCAACATCGACGACGATCATCGGGATGATCGCCCCGAGAAGCCCCGTCCAGGCGCCTTCAAGCAGGAATGGCAACCGGATATAACCGTTAGTCGCCCCAACCA
>CAKQZO010000082.1 GCA_934293835.1 uncultured Lacticaseibacillus sp.
CCATTGGCATCACCTAACCCTTTGATGTAGCTATCGATCAGCGCCTGCTGATCGGCCGCGTCCAATTCCTTGCCGATGATCTTGCCGGCAATTGCCAACGAGAGTTCAGCAACGTCATCTTTTGCACTATTCAAAGCATCGGCTTTTTGCTGCTCGATGTCTTGTTGTGCATTTGCCTTCAGGGTCGCAACTTCAGTATGGGCTGCGTCCACCAATTGTTGTCGTTGCTTTTCACCGTTTTCCTTCGCCGTAGAGACGATTTTGACGGCATCGGCTTGGGAGTTTTTGAGTTCGGCTTGGCGCTTTTCAGCCAGCGCCTGCGCTTCAGTGCGTGCGTTTTCAGCGTAGTCTAAGTCATTATTGATCTTGCCAGCACGTTCGCCCATCATCTTCGTGACAGGACCCCATGCAAACTTCGACACTAAGGCCAATAAGACCAGGAAGGCTACGAGGACAAACAGCATATCACCTAATGAAGCCATGATTTTGCCACTCCCTTCTAAGTCGAGACAAGCATGCCTCAAGCATGCCTATCATCTGGTTGTCTTACTTGCCCATCAACATGAAGGCGATAACGATCGAAATGATCGGCACGGCTTCGATCAAGCCAACACCGATGAACATGGTCCCACGTAATTGACCAGACAATTCTGGCTGACGGGCCATCCCATCCAAGGTTTTACTAATAACTTGACCGTTACCATAGCCAGCACCAAGGGCGGCGAGGCCGGCTGCGATAGCTGCGGCGATGTATTGCATATTCTCTTCCTCCTATTATTCAGAAACGACCTTATCCGACAGATAAACCATCGAAAGGGTGACAAAAACATATGCTTGGATTGACCCAATGAATACTGAGAACCCTTGCCAAATAATCTCGAGCACGAACCCAGCGATGAAGCTGGTCGGCCCACCTGCTCCTGAGAACGCCAGCTGACGGATCAGTAATACCAATACTTCACCGGCAAAAATGTTCCCATAAAGACGCATCGACAACGTCACGAAGTTCGTAAACTCCTCGATGATGTTGATCGGCAACAGGAATGACACTGGAGAGACATAGCCCTTCAGATAACCCTTGAAGCCTTTGACCGCAACGCCAAACATATGCGCTCCGACCAACACGACCATCGCCAATGTCATCGTGACCACTGGATCAGCCGTCGGCGAACGGAACCACGTCTTACCGCCAACATCAACCTGAAGGGCCAAGCCGATCTGGTTATTGATGAAAATAAAGACCAGAAGCACGAACGCGAGCAAACCAAATCGATTGCCTTCACTGCCGGGCATCGCCTGGCGAACGATCCCGTTGGAAAAATCGATGATCCATTCAATGACGTTCTGCTTACCCGTTGGCCGCAATTGCGGCTTCCGCGCTAACCAGAACAACAAGAAGAATGTGATCGTACACGTGACTAAGACTGCCAGATCATTCGTCAGATTAAACGTTAACCCAAACAATTTGACATAGGGATAACTTTCGTTC
The DNA here is from genome assembly GCA_934293835.1 of uncultured Lacticaseibacillus sp. Lineage (GTDB taxonomy): Bacteria > Bacillota > Bacilli > Lactobacillales > Lactobacillaceae > Lacticaseibacillus. The sequence goes on from CAKQZO010000082.1 coordinate 1,490, forward strand.
ACAGAATTCACCTCCTTAACCGAAGCAATAGCTCATAGCTGGGTTCGTCAACCAACATTGGCAAGCTCGCATGTCTATTGTTTCTAAAATCGCGGAATGTCCGGATACTTATCCTTCAAAACACTACATTACTCTATCACCAAACGCGCTAAAAGACAAAGCCTCGTGGGACATTTTTACCCATGACAAGGCGCTTATTTCAGCTTGATTTTCAAAAAACGGCCTTCCTCCCACCAAGCATTAAAATACCAAAACGTTGAGCCGCCAGCCCCTGTCACCGCTGGAATTGCCCGATTTTGCCTAAGATAAGTGAACGCCCGTCTAAGATTTCGCTTTCATTCCAATTCAGGCGTGAAAACTGACCAAAATTTTCACATGTCCCAGATGACACGTTAATCTGCGCCACCAATCTGTGAATCTGGTACACCTTCGCCTCATTCAGCCCACATGCCCACACCGCCGTGACGCAACGCAGGGACAGCTTCGCCCTTGCATATACTCGAATATTCCTGCGATGTTACGTTCCAAAAGGCCGGTACCGACCAGATAGAAGCACCACACTAGGTTCAAAATTCGGGCCCAGCATCTGCTGAGGCTATCCGTCGGTACCAAAACCGCCTTTTGTCACAGCCCCATTAAAAAAAGGCGCCGCGACAGATGTCGCAGCGTCTTCAACCATTATTTAGTCCCGAACAAGCGGTCCCCTGCATCGCCTAAACCTGGGACGATGTAGCCTTCTTCGTTCAAGTGATCATCTAATGATGCCGAATAGATATCAACATCTGGATGGGCTTCTTGAACTGCCCGGACGCCTTCAGGTGCAGCAACCAAGACAACCAGACGCATGGACTGGGCGCCGCGTTTCTTCAACGCTTCGATCGCCATGTTGGCTGAACCGCCGGTAGCAAGCATCGGATCCACGATAATCAGATCGCGTTGATCGATATCCGTTGGCATCTTGACGAAGTATTCGTGGGGCTTCAACGTCTTTTCGTCACGATACATCCCGATATGACCGACCTTGGCTGCCGGAATCAATTCCAGCACCCCATCAACCATGCCGAGCCCGGCACGCAAGATCGGGACAACCGCCAGCTTCTTACCAGCAAGTTCTTTTTGAACCGTCTTTCCCATCGGGGTTTCGATTTCAACATCTTCCAGTGGTAAGTCGCGCGTGATTTCGTAGACCATCAGCTCAGCAATTTCGTTGGCGATCTGACGGAACTCCTTCGTCCCGGCGTTCTTGTCCCGGATCAAGGTCAATTTGTGTTGAATCAATGGGTGGTTCAAAACCGTAAATTTGCCCATGCAAAAGGTCCTCCTTCTAATTTAAGCGCAGTTGCGCAAAACCTTATCTATGATAAGGGATGAAGGGCAGTCAACGCAAGGACTGATTGCTTAATTTCTGCAAGTTTCGCCGGGTCTTCCCGATTAGCGATTGCCGCCGAGATCAATTCGGCGACCTGCTTGCATTCGGCTTCATTGAAGCCGCGCGTCGTAATTGCGGCACTCCCAATCCGAACCCCAGAAGTTTTGAACGGGCCGTTTTGTTCGCCTGGGACCTGGTTTTTATTGGTTGTGATATCGACGGTATCCAGCAGATCCTGAACGTCACGCCCAGTCACCCCATAGCCGGTCACATCAAGCAACACCATGTGGTTATCACTGCCTCCGGAAATCATCTTCAGATGCGCGTCTTCGGCGAACCCAGCACACATCGCCTGGGTGTTTTTAACGACTTGTTTGGCATAGGTCTTGAACTCTGGACGCAAGGCCTCGCCAAGTGCCACCGCCTTGGCCGCGATCACATGATCGAGCGGGCCGCCTTGGATCCCTGGGAAGACAGCGGAATTGATCGCCTTGCCGTATTGCGCCTTAGCCAAAATCATCCCGCCACGCGGCCCGCGCAACGTTTTGTGCGTCGTCGTCGTCACCACGTCAGCGTAAGGCACAGGACTCATGTGCGCACCACCAGCAACGAGGCCGGCGATGTGGGCCATATCGACCATCAAGAACGCGCCGACGTGATCGGCAATTTCGCGGAACTTTGAGAAGTCGATCTCGCGGCTGTATGCCGAAGCTCCGGCCACGATCATCCGTGGCTGGACTTCTTCTGCCAGCGCCGCGATCTTCTCATAATCCAAGCGCCCAGTTTCCGGATCCAAGCCATAGTGGTAAAAATGATACGTCTGCCCGGAAAAGCTGACCGCGGCCCCATGGGTGAGGTGCCCCCCATCGGTCAGATCCATCGCCAGCACCTTGTCGCCATCTTCAAGAAAGGCGCGGTAAGTCGCCATGTTGGCCCCAGAGCCGGAGTGCGGCTGCACGTTGGCATATTCGGCACCAAACAATTCCTTGGCACGGTCGATCGCCAATTGTTCGACCACGTCGATATACTGATTGCCTCCGTAATAGCGGTGGCCAGGGTAACCTTCTGAGTACTTATTCGTCAACACAGAGCCTTGGGCGGCACGAACCGCGGGGCTGACGATGTTTTCTGAAGCGATCAGTTCGATGTTTTGCTGTTGGCGGCGTTCCTCGTCATGAATCGCAGTGAACACTGCTGGATCGTAATCGGTAAAGTCCAAAAGAAAAGTCCCCTTTCTGAAAGTAACTTTATTATACCAGAACTATTTTACATTTTCAGGGTTAAAATGTTCGTTGCCAGCGGATTTTAATAAGCGGTTCATGTAAGCGGCCCCTAAGCCAACCGCCGGGTAGGCTTGGGCAAGCACAAGGGTGACCGTCGGGTGCAAATCAAACCAGCGCAGCCCTGCAAACAAGGCGTGCGTCGCCGTCTGAATGTTCGTCCCTAACGAATATCGCGGTACCGCTGGCGGAATCGTGGCCAAGAGGTCGTCAGCGGCCAGCACGCCATAAACCTGCCCGCTTGCGGCCGCCCACTTCAGCGCAGCCGCAAACTGGGTCGGTTCATCGACCACAATCACTTGCGCGGCCGGCGCATAATGTTTGTACTTCATCCCTGGTGCCTTCGGTGTTTCATCGGCGCCGACATGATGCATCTCGGAATCGACCGCACCGACCACAGGCGCTAACGCTTCGGGGCCAATCGCACCAGGGCGCAAGATGGCCGCAGGCGTCACCGTCAAATCGATGATCGTCGATTCAACCCCAACCGTGGTGGGACCGTCATCCAAGACGCCGGCGATTTCCCCGGCAAAATCATGCAAAACGTGCTCCGCCGTCGTCGGGCTCGGTTTGCCCGACTTGTTGGCACTTGGCCCGACGATCGGTACCCCGGCCTCGGCGATCAGTTTGCGCGTCAAGCGATTTTGCGGCATCCGAAACGCGGCCGTTTTCAACCCGCCGGTGACAGTCTTGGACAGCGCTCCGGGATGAATCGTCAAGATGATCGTCAGCGGTCCCGGCCAGAATTGCTTCATCAGCTTAGCGGCCGGCTTGGTGATGGTCGCAAACTGCGCGATCATCTCGGGATCGGCGACGGTGACAATCAACGGATTGTCACTCGGCCGACCCTTGGTCGTGTAAACACTTTTGGCGGCCGCTTCGTTCGTCGCATCGGCTCCGAGCCCGTAAACCGTCTCTGTCGGAAAAGCGACCAACTGCCCCGCACGAATCGCGGCCGCGGCCTCTCCAATTGTTGCTTGATTATACCGTTTTGTTTCCATTGTAAGCGTTCCTTTCAATCATCATGCTTCACTAGACGCCGTTGTCGGGAAGGTCAGCTTGACCATGCGCGGATGACCGGCCATGTCCTGGCGAAACTCAACCTGCACTTGGGGGAGCTGCTCGGCAAAAAGCGCCGCTAGTGCCGGCTGTTGGTGATAACCAAATTCGAGATAGACGCAAGCCCCCGCCGTCACATGTTGGGGCAGCGCCTGGCAGAAGCGTTCAAACAACGCCAGGCCATCGTGTTCGGCAAACAGCGCCAGCCGCGGTTCGAAGTCCAAGGTCGAGCGGTCCATGACGGCTTCTTCGGCGTGACTGATATACGGTAAATTCGCCACGATGCGCTCAAACCGCCGGCCACTCAAGCCGGCAAACAAGTCACTTTGGTGAAATTCGACTTGCAATTTTTGCGCTTCGGCGTTGGCCTTGGCGACCGCCAAGGCGGCTTCTGAGATATCAACCAGCGTCACCGCCAGCTGTGGCAATCTGCGCGCCAGAGTTAGGCCAATCACGCCAGACCCACAGCCGACATCAAGGAGGGTGGTGCTCGTCGCACTATCACTTTCGGCCCAAGCCACAAGCTCTTCGGTTTCAAAGCGTGGAATCAACACCGCCGGGGTCACCTTGAAGTCGCGCCCAAAAAACGGGGCGAGGCCGACAATATATTGCGGCGGGACGTTTTGCAACAAGCGCTTGACGTCCTTGGCAAACTGCTCGGCCAAGGCGTCCGGCAGCGGCTCACGCCCATGCAGCTGCAACTGAGTCGGCGTGAAGCCGGCGCGATATTCCAAGACATAGCGTGCCGCATCCGGATCGATATGCGCTGCTTCTAGTAAAGAAGACGCTCCTGCGAGCGCCTCCGTGTAGGTCTTATTCACCAACTTGCTCCAACTTCTTTGCCTGGTCGGCGACGACTAAGGCATCGATGATGTCGCCAAGTTCCCCGTTCATGATGCGGTCCAACTTGTTGAGGGTCAACCCGATGCGGTGGTCAGTCACGCGGTTTTGCGGGTAGTTATACGTCCGGATTCGTTCGGAACGGTCCCCGGAGCCAACCGCCGTTTTACGTTTCTCGGCGTATTCAGATTCGTTTTGACTCTCATAAAAATCATACACCCGGCTGGTCAAGATCTGCATCGCCTTAACCCGGTTTTGTTGCTGCGAGCGCTGGTCTTGCATGGTCACCACGATGCCTGTCGGAAGATGCGTCATCCGCACCGCCGAACTGGTCTTGTTGATGTGCTGGCCACCAGCGCCACTCGAACGGTAAACATCCGTGCGAATGTCTTTGGGATCGAGCTTCAAGTCGACTTCATCGTATTCTGGCATCACGCCAACCGTCGCGGTACTGGTGTGGACCCGCCCCGCCGACTCGGTCACAGGCACACGCTGAACGCGGTGTGCCCCAGACTCGTATTTGAGCTTAGAGTACACGGCCGTCCCTGTAATCATCACCGCGACTTCTTTGTAGCCGCCGACTTCCGTTGGGTTCTCGTCGATGATCTCAAACGTCCAGCCTTGCCGCTCGGCATACTTCATGTACATCGTCAGCAAGTCACCGGCAAACAAAGACGCCTCGTCGCCGCCGGCCGCCCCGCGAATTTCCATGATGATGTTTTTGTCATCATTCGGGTCTTTAGGTAGCATCAAGACCTTGATCTTGCCTTCAAGCTCTTCGAGTTGCG
>CAKQZO010000083.1 GCA_934293835.1 uncultured Lacticaseibacillus sp.
TGCTGACACCGTCATCATTGGTGGTCCAAGCAGAGTAGGTGACCTTACCAGCGTTATCGACCGTCGCCGTCCGATAGAACGTCTTGGTCGTCGGTTTTGGCTGGTCGACACCAGCTTCTGGATCATAGGTAACCGTCTGTGTGACGGTTTTGGTCAGCGCATCCAGGTTGGTTTCAGCCGTCGTCCCCGGGGTTTGTGGCGTGAATAAAGTCTGAAGATAGTTAATCGTTACCGTATAGGTATCGGCTGTCTTCGTCCCGTCAGGGTCAAGTAGGGCCGTTAGTTGAGTTGTAAAATCATCGGCGGTGATGCTGTCTCGATTGGCCTTGTAGCCAGCTACCGCAACCGCATTGATGGTTGCAAACGGCTTGTCAGGAGTCCATTCCCCATAGCCCAACACCTTGTCTGTGGTTGGGTCGGTGGTGTAGGTACGGGTGTAGTTGAGTACTTGGGTGCCGTTGGTTGGCGTTTCATCCGTACCATCTGGCAAGGCGCCGGTGACTTTGACCGTGAACTGACGGTGGGTGTTGTTGTACTCAGGGTCAGTTGGATCCGTCGGGGCGTCGTGCTGGTCTGGCATTTGGACTTTGACGGTGTAAGTCTGGTTCACGTTGCTCAAGTCATCGTAGACCAGCCCAGTTTTCGGGTAGTCGGAAGAGATGAGCAGGTAGCCTTTGTCCGTCAGGGTCTTCAAGTCGGCAGCGGTGGTATAGTCGACCGCATCGCCGGTTTTGCCAGTGAGCTTTTGCGACAACAACGTCTTGTTAGTTTTGGCGTCCACATAGTTGACCACAACGAACTGGGTGTTGCCGTCAACCACGGGGATCAAGATCGTATCGCCGTCAAAATAGTACTGGGCCACGTCGCCGATCTTGGCGGTTTCATTCGTGCCACCCAGCGTTGTGTAATCGGCATCGCTGTTTTGGATGCTGCTGATCTGATAGGTGTTATTCGTTGCACTGGTGCCGCTCAGGTTGTCGATTGGCGCGTCGTTCTTATCCAAGAGCTTGTAGCCGGCGGGGATGTCGGTGCCGAGGATGGTCGGTTGCGTGAGCTTGTCCGTGCCAACGTTGAGCGTTTGAGAGCCGCCGGCAATCTGTTTGCCATCCGGGGTGGTGAAGGCATACTTCACCGTGACAGTTCCGGCCACCGTCAGCGCGGTCGTCTTGGTGATGCTTGGAATATTCTTGTCGGTGTAGAGCCCATTTTCAAAATACGCAGTCTTGCCGGCATCGTTGATCTGAGTCGGGTCAGCAACGGCAAACTCGACCCGCCCGCTGGCACTGTTGGCCGCGAGATCGGCGAATTGCACGATGATGGAGCGGATGGTGGTCCAGTCGCTCACCTTATCGGCCGTCACGTAACCCGTCAGGTCAGGCTTGGCGCCGTTCGTGGCGGTCGTCACCTGAGCCTGCGTGCTGGTGCCATACAGCACCGTCGCCCCAGCTGGTACGGTGGTTGCCGCGTCAGCCAGTGTGACTGTGAAGCCTGATTTCTGCGCGTCGCCGGCGGTCGGGAGGTTGATCAGCTCCGTTACCCCCGTCAGCGGATCGCTCGTCAGGTTCTGCACGTTGATGGCGAACTGATTCTGTTTGGTGTCGGCCATCACGTTGACCTTACCAGTCGTCGCGTAGCCAGCATCTGCGGAGCCTTGTACCATGGTCAAGCCAAAGACACCTGCCATGTTTTCAATGGTGTAGTTGTTGTTGGAGAGCTTAACGATGACCGCGCCGGTGTCACCATCGGTCTGCGAGCCGTCGGAGTAGCCTGTGGTGATGTCCATCGGCTGATCGACGCGGTAGTACAGCTGCATGTCGCTGGTCCCGTTGATGGCGTCGGGATCGGCTTTGATCTGCATCATCGGGGTGAGCTGGTTGATGACGCTGATTGGGATGACGCCTTGTGCACCGGTGAAAGTGGCGTTGTAATAGGGGTAGTATCGTGGGAGTCCTGGGGCAATTGTGACAGCGGTTGCCTGACTGAAGTCTAATTTAACTGCCGCGCGCCCAGAGTCTGTTGTATAAGGCGTAATTTGTAATCCAGGGAATAGGGTCTTGAGCTGGGCTTCGTTGTAAGTAAAGAAGGTGTGCTCTGGTGCAACGTAATAGAATACCGGATTCTTGAGAACTTGCGCGCGCAGTGCGCCTGTACTTAATGTCTCGCCGGTACTTAAGGTTGCGGTCTTGCTTAAGTCATTAGTAAACCAGGTGTAGATTTGGTCTTGTTTAGTCAGTACTTCCCCGGCAGACTTAGATGCTTGCGGTTCTACTGCGAAGACCTTGCCTATTGCGTCGGTTTGAAGCGATACATAGCCAGAATCGATCAGTTGAATGTCGCGGCCTGTCTTCAGGGTTTCAACAACACCATCGCCGTTGGTGCCTGTCATTGTTTCGTCAAGTAGATATGTCCCGACAGTCGTATCTGAATCGACGCCTAAGGTGACGTCGATGGTTGGTATTGTGTAGATCCAGAAGTTGCTATAATTAGGCTGAAGGTTCGTGGTTGCTTCGCTTTGATACCCGAAAGTTGGTTTTAACTGTGCGGGTAGCTTCGGGAGCGTATAGCTAATTTTGGCCACTTTTTTCGTTGAATCGGGCGTGATGGTAGATGAGCGTGCAAATGTCCCCGTTGTAGTTGTGCCATCGGTATACGTAATGGTATAAGGAAGGGTCTGAACACCTAACAGGCTAAATAGGCTGGCGGTATCGGACGCATTGAAGGTGATAGATTGGACGGTTAGCCCGGCAGGAAAGGTCCGTTCCACTGTGACGTTAGTCAGTCCAGCGCCAGTCACTTCTTGGACCGTGCCGAGTTCTTTTAATGTATCTGTCGTCGAGGCTGCCCGAGAGATATCTAAGTGCGTCGGATAGCTGCCTGTAATATTTTTGTAATCGTAAGCATTGTTTGCGGCAAATTGTCTGCCGGTTAAGATATCATCGGCGATAATTTTGACCGTGTTTGCTTGGGCGGCCTGAGCCGTCAGCACGTTGCCATCAGCTTGCGTGACCGTCACAGTATTCAGGCCACTAGCCGTCAGCGTCTCCCCGACTGCACCATCAAAAGAGCCCACGACCCAAAATTCATTATTATGGCTAGTAAGCGTCACAGTGGCGTCGTAGGACACCAGCACATCGCCGTTGGGCTCCTGGGTAATCTTGACGGTCGGGGTATTTATTTTCGCGGTTGCTACTGTGTTCAACTTAAAGTTACCGGCCATCGGGACGCGGAATTCGACCTTGGTGGCGTTGAGCGCATTAAAGTCACTTTGAATAAGCATGTGCGGCGCCCTATCGGTGCTGGCACCAAACGTCGGTAATTGAAGGAGATAATCAACCCCCGCCTTAGCCTGGACGTCTTTGTAGTAGTTCGGGTGCAGAAGCCGGATCGGGGTGACTTTGTAGTTAAGTTGATAAGTCGTGCTGGCCTTGAGTTCGCCATTGATGAAGACTTGGATGTTCTTAGTCGCTGTTTCGGTGCCCGCTGCCGTAGCGGTCAGCGATTTAAACTCACCGATACTCGACTTTAAGTCGAAGGTCTGCTTGTAGCTCCCTGCGGTTACCACCGTATCGATAATGGAGCCTTTATTGGAGGTGCCAGTCGTGGTTGTTACGGCCGATGCTGGCGCCTTGGTCACATTGGAGAGTGTGGTATAGCCCTTGGTACTGGAGCCACTGTACACTTCGCTGGCCACATCGACACCGTCGATCTTGACGGTGACGACATCCCCTGCCTGCGCAGTAAAGTTGACCGTAAAGTTCGTGGTCTTGCTGGTAGTATTGGGCGCATCGCTTGTCGTCGGGGCGATCGTTGCCGTTGATGTGGAAGCTGTTGTTGTGGAAGCTGCCGCCGGCGTGGTGGCTGGCTCACCAGCGCGAGCTTCTTTTGGGAGCCCTACGAGTTGGATCTTGTTGGTCTGGGCAAACGCAATCAAGCCCTCGCGCTGGGTTGCGGTCAGCGTGAGGTTGTTGAGGTGCAATGTTAGCGTCTGTGCGGCCAGCGTGGCGGTGGTGGCGGGCAGATTCAGTTGCTGCAATAGAGCGGTCAGCTGCTGATCAACGGTGGTCGCAGCTGGCGTTTCTGCGGTCTCAGTCGGCGTATCCGACGTGGTGGTAGCTGGTGTGGTCTTGGTAGATGCGCCAGTAGTGTTAGTTGTGGCAGGGGTTGTGGCGTCGGTGCTTACTTCGTTGTTCGACTTGGTTGGTGCAGTTGTCGTTTCGGCCGCCGGGGTGGTCTTCACACTGCTTTGCAAGACGACAGAAGAATCGGCTTTTGCTGGTGTTTGGTCAGTTTGTTGGATCTGGTCTGTTGCGTCACTGGTGGTGTCGGCTTTGACAAGTTGCGGCGCCCCGAGCAAAGCGGCAGAGAAGAACAGGCTGCTGATCCCAGCAATGGCCCAAGCCTTACCAGATTTATATAACTTCCAATGTTCCTTACGCTCTGTCATAGCAGCACGCAATGCCGGATTATGTCGATTGAGTTGCTTCATCATGATTCCCCTTTTCATGTTGTCTCGTACTGAGAGAGGGTCCACCCCCACCATTGATCTGAACATGATTTAACAATACCGCAAATTTCGAATAATTTCGGTCAATATTTATAAGAATTCATTGCGGTTTTTGAACGGGATGATTAATCGGTTCAAGCAAGTGTAAGCTTATTCAGTTGTTCATCAGAATGAGTCGCTGCTTGGCTGAGGTCATCTTGGCCTGGACGACAGGCAGACCGTTGGTGGCTTCACAACAAGGCCGAGAACGCTTGTTATTCGCGGGACAACCGCCTACTATTGACTAGACGGCGCGGTGTGCGCGTCTGAGAATGATCAATATTGGAGGAATTATTATGGCAACACAAGCAGATTTAGAACGCATCATCAACAATGCCTCACAGCTTGCCGTGGCGACGCTGACACCGGATGGGGCCGCCCCCCGATGTCCGGATCGTGCTCGGGGTGTTCGACCCGAGCAGCGCCGAAGTGCTGTTCAAATCCAGTACCAATGCGCAAAAGGTTGTTGAGATCAATGCGCATCAGCAGGCAGCGTTTGCAACGCCACGATTTGCGGCCGATGAATCCGCTCGGGTGCGCGAAGCAACTGTGAAGCAGATCACCCCAACGGTGGCACAGCTGGCCTTGTATAACGCGAAGTATCCTCAAATCGCTAAGTATGCGGCTCATTCGGATTTCTTCGCGTTGACGTTCAAGCAAGCCGAGATCACGCTCGCCGGCGACACGACCACGGTCGTGCTTGCAGATTAGCAACATGATTGCCCGGGAAATAACCTGCACGTCGCGATTTAAGCCAATCGAATTGTGACCAATCACCCATATGACGACGGACCTCTCCGTTAAGCCTGGGTGCAACCAACAGTTGCGCCCGGGTACGATTGACAACTTCTGGCGGGCTCTATAGTCTTGGTTGATGAGGTGATGAGGAATGTTAAAGATAGGGACAATGATCCAAGAACAACGCCAGCGTCAAGGGTGGTCGCAAAGTGAGCTGGCTCAGAAGCTACATGTGACGCGTCAGGCGGTGTCGAAGTGGGAGAACGATCAAAGTTATCCCGATGTTGATACGCTGGTGAATCTGGCAAAGCTCTTCGATTGCGACGTGCGGGTGTTGTTAGGATTGAAGCAAAAAATGGCGTGGCGCGGTCTTTTCCGCTGGCGGCCACAGGATAAAGAAATCAAATGGTATGCCAGCGGTAGCGTTCGGCGACGTGAGGCCTTGGCACTGTTAGCCGAGATCATTGCGCTATTACCATCTGCCCAGGCGGATCTGAAGACGTTGTTGAGTCAGCAATATCAGCGGCTGTTGACCGATGGCACGGCGACGCCTTACGTCTTGATGTCGTTGAACATGAAGGTCGTGTCTTTGATGCATAACGAGCATCTGACCTTAACGCCAGAGGCTGAGGCCCGGTATCAACGGCTGTTGCGGCTGTCCAACATTCGCTATGGGCTGTGAGGGTTTGCATAGATTATGCCGCAGTCAGGTGATAGGTGCGTTAGATATAGAAGCAACGCGATGCAAGTCAGACTGCAAGATGGCATCAATGTGCTCGGGTTCACGAACGATGAGGTGTGAAGCTAACGGTATCACGTATGTGTGATTACAAAGAGCCCCAAACCAGCGCTGGTTTGGGGTTCTTTCGTCATTTTGATTGGGGACCTGCGCCTGGTGGCTACCGGTTTCTCGCGTCCACACGCATTAAAGCCGAGGGTAGATCGTCCGCGTCAAGCAGCATCCTTGCAACCGGTGCGCACGATTCTTTACCATTGAGTTAAGGGGAACCATGCCCGAAGTTGAGTCAATCTGGAAAGAGAGGTGCAACCACATGCTACATCTACTCTGGGTCTTGTTGATCGGGATCGTGATTGGCGCGATCGGTTCGCTGATTGTCGGCCGTGATCTGCCAGGAGGCTGGATCGGCAATCTTATCGGTGGGTTATTAGGGGCTTGGCTGGGCGAACGCCTGCTGGGTGCCTGGGGCCCACAAGTTGCTGGGATGGCTGTTGTTCCGGCAATCGTCGGGGCGATGATCGTTGTTTTCATCGTCTCGTTGGTGATCAGGGCTAGCAAGAAGCACGCTTAGGATAGCGAGGCTGTGACGAAAAAGTCGCAGTCCTTTTTTGGTGCGCAGGTATCGCCGTGGCTACTGGCGCGATTTGGTAATCTTGGCCGGCTATCATTGCAGACACACCAAAACCACGGTACGGCAGGCCGCATCGTGGTCAGTTATTGTGGGTAACTCAAATAAGCGATCTGACGATCATTTTTTCACTAGAGGTGTTTCGGGCGAATCGCGCACTCAAAAAAGCTTACTG
>CAKQZO010000084.1 GCA_934293835.1 uncultured Lacticaseibacillus sp.
ACTTCAGGCTTTTGAGCAGCATGAGAATGATCTTCCCCTGCATACACATGAAGCTTCAAGAATTGTTGATGGCCAAGAGTGTTCTTGGTTGGCAACATCTTCTTAACAGAGTATTCAACCAAACGAGCAGGGTTGTTCTTCAGCAAGTCGCCTGCGACTTCATGCTTCAAACCACCTGGATGCTGGCTGTGACGATAGTAGATCTTGTCAGAGGCTTTTTTGCCGGTTAACTTCAGCTTAGAAGCGTTGATCACAATGACGTTATCGCCAGTGTCAACGTTAGGGGTAAAGGTAGGCTTGTTCTTGCCGCGCAGGATGCTGGCAACAACAGAAGACAGACGCCCAAGAGCGATGTCAGTTGCGTCGATCACATACCATTTACGTTCGATTTCGCCTGGCTTAGCCATGAATGTTGTACGCACGATTTGTTTCCTCCAATTTGTTCAGTAAGAGTTTGACACGTTAAGTTTCCGGGGCTTATCGTGGGGCAAACAATACCAGCTACTAATATACCGCAAAATCCATGCCCGTTCAACCCTACGCTGAGAATTCTCGCTTCCCCGCAACGCAATAATACAGGGACTGTGACAAAAGGCGATTTTGGCACCGACGGATAGCCTAAGCAGACGCTGGGTCCGAACTTTGGACCTAGTGGCTGCGACGCTATCTGCTCAGTGCCGGTCTTTTAGAACGTCACATCAGCGGAATATTCGGGCACAAAAAACGAGGCTGTGACTTTTGTCACGGCCCCAGTGACTGTCCGGGTTGGAATCGAACCAACACTCTGTCGATTAACAGTCGACCGCAGTACCATTGTGCCGCCGGACATTAATTTATCGTGTGATCATTTTAACACGACTATCATGTCCGGTCAATCAATTTTTAATTTTAAGCCGCCAAGCGGGGCCGCCGAATGATGACCCAGCCACAAATCCCCATCACAACACTGAGCGCGATGCACAGCCACAGCACGCCGCGCCAAGCCACCATTGTCGCCAGCCACGAGAAGCTGACCGGGCCAACGGCGGCCAGCAGATACCCGCCAGACTGGGCCATGCCTGACAAGCTCGCCGTTCCCGCAGCGGTCGTCGTTTTCTTCTGGAAAAAAGCGATACAGATCGAAAACGCCGCCCCACTGGCTGCCCCTGCGATGATCGCCATCACCGCTTGGAACCCGAAAACCACCGGCCCTAACAAGATACCCAGCAGGCCAACAGCGAACCCGCCGCTGGCAATCAAGACGATGATGCCCAAGCCGTGGCGCCGCTCGGCCAGGCTAGGCGTCAGCATCGTCAGCGGTAGCCCGAAAAGCTGAAACAGCGTGGCTAGATTGCCGGCCGTGACGGTGGCGAAGCCGGCAGTGTGCCAGATGCTCGGCAGCCACGTCAACAATGAATAATACAATAGCGACTGTACGCCGAAAAATAGCGCGATCAGCCACGCCAAGCTTTGATTTGCCACGCGGACGCTCGCCGATTTGGTCACTTCCCGCGATGGCGTGTGATGCAGCTGTGGCAGCACAAGCAACCACACCAGCAAGGCGAGCACGCTGATGCTGCCAAGCATCGCCATCGTCATCGTTGGGCCGACATGTTGGGTGAGTAGCCCCGCCGTGCCGGTGCCAAAACTCGCAATCAGCCCCATCGCGGTCGTGTAAAGCGTGGTCATGACGGCCACTCGGCGCGGAAACTCCTGCTTGATCAGCGCGGGTAATAAGACGTTGCCACCGGCGATGCCTAGCCCTGCTAAAGCCGTTCCCGCCAACAGTCCCCCGCTACTGGGAACGAGCCGCAACCAGGCGCCTGCCACCAAGGCCACGGCGGATAAGGCCAAGACCTTGCCCAGCCCCTGCCGCGCACCCAGGCGCCCGATCAGCGGCGAACCCAAGGCGAACATCAAAAGCGGAATGGTTGTCACAAAGCCCGCCAAGGCCTGGGGCAAGATGCCCGCGCGCGCCAGTCCCCCTAACAGTGGTGGCATCATCGTGATCGGCAAGCGTAAGTTCGCCCCAATCAAGAATACCCCCAATACGATCAACCACGTGTGTCGTTGCTTCAAAATCACCGACTCCTAACTACTATTGCCGCGCTTCGGCCGCCTCCCGCCTTCGCTCCGCTACCAAACAAAATGAGAACTCTTTAATAATACACTTCTTTGAGATAAAGACCAGATGCGGGTGCCGTTCCTCGCGCCTGCTGGCGATCTTTGACGACATACAAGCGCTGAAAATCATGGACATCGCGGCGACCGCTACCGATTTCCAGCAGCGTCGCGACCAAGATGCGCACCATGTTATACAAGAAGCCGTTGCCATAGAATTCGAACACCACCTCATGATGTTCGGGATCGTCACGCACAGTCGCTTCATAGATCGTCCGCACCTTGTCTTTGATCACGCCGCCACTCGCCGCAAAGCTCGTGAAATCATGCGTCCCAACCACGTCGGTCAAGGCCGTCTGCACCCGCTCAAGATCGAGGGGGTACGGCCAATGTCCAGTATACAACCGGTTGAACGGATCGGTGAAGCGGCCCCGCGCGACCCGGTACATGTATCGCTTACCTTGGGCGGAATAGCGGGCATGAAAATCCGCAGCCACGATCTCCGCTTTCAAAATTTCAATATCTAGCGGCATCAGCGAATTCATCGCCCGCAACATCGCCGTTTCGGGAATATTTCCCGGGAAATCGAACGAGACGACCTGACCCAAGGCGTGTACACCAGAATCTGTGCGACCGGAACCATCGACGTGAATCGCATCGACCTTCGCCATCTTGCCTAAGGCCTTCTGCAACACCCCTTGCACGGTGCGCTGGTGCGGCTGAACCTGATACCCCGCAAACTTGGTGCCATCATAGGCCAGGGTTAATTTATAGTGCGTCATTAATTTTCTCCATAACGAAGGCCAAAAGCATCATGGCTTTTGGCCCAGTAACTATCTTCTCAAGAACACCAAGACCACGGTCAACAAGGCCATTCCGACCACCGCATAACCGTCTCGCTGATGGTACTTCAAGATGCGGAACTTGGTGCGGCCATCGCCACCTTGATACCCGCGGGCGTCCATCGCTGTGGCTAAATCTTCGGCAATACTGAAACTATCGACGAACAACGGAATCAAAAGCGGCACCACCGCCTTCATCTGTTGAAATAGATTCCCGGTACCGAAGTCCACCCCGCGGGCGCGCTGGGCGTTCATGATCTTCGTGGTTTGATCCATCAGCGTCGGCACGAAGCGCAACGCAATCTGTAACACCAGTGCCAATTCAGTCACCGGCACATGCACCACGCGCAGTGGCCGCAGCAGCGACTCCACCGCATCGGCAAGCGATAGCGGCTGCGTCGTCAGTGTCAGCAACGTCGAGATGAAGATGATCAACACGAAGCGCATGAAGATGAACGCCCCGTTGGTCAACCCAAATTGCGTGATCGCCAGCCAGCCCCACGCCCAGTAGACATGCCCGCCTTTGGTGAAGAAGATCTGTAACAACACCGTGAACAAGATCAGCCAGATCATCGGCCGCACGCCGCGCAAGAAGAAGCCGAGGCGCACTTTGGACAGTAAGATCATGGCCATGGTGGCAACAAACATCAATAGATAGCTCTGCCAGTTATTCGCCAAGAAAATGATCGCGATGTAATAAAAACTGGCAACCAGCTTCGTCCGCGGATCGAGGCGGTGTACGAGCGAGTCCCCGGGAATATAGCGGCCTAAAATCAGCTTATCCAAGGCGCTCACCTCCCACCTGCGGCGCCAGCTGATCGGCGAGCTCACTCACCGTCAGCGGCATTGGCGCAAACGTGAATCCTTGAGCGCGCAACTTTTCGGCAAACGCGGTGGTCTTGGGCAAGCCAAGCTGTTTGGCCCGCAACCAATCCGGATTGGCGAAGATCTCTCGCGGCGTGCCTTGGCGAACCAATTCGCCGTGTTCCATCACCAACACGTGGTCGGCATAATCGGCAACGTCGTCCATCTGGTGGGTCACCAAGACGATGGTCAAGCCTTGCTCATCATGGAGCCGCTTGAACATCGTCATCATCTCCAGGCGGCCGGCGGGGTCGAGCCCCGCCGTCGGCTCGTCAAGCACTAACACCTCTGGCTGCATCGCCAACACCCCGGCGATCGCGACGCGGCGCATCTGCCCGCCTGATAGGTCAAACGGCGACTGCGTCAAGACTGAGCTCGGCAGGCCGACCAGCGCCACCATCTGTTCGGCTAGTGCGGCGCCTTCTTCTTCGGTGGCACCGAAGTTCTTGGGTCCAAAAGCGATATCTTTGGCAACCGTCTGTTCAAACAGCTGATTCTCGGCAAACTGGAAGACCATCCCGACTTTTTGCCGCAGCGGGCGCAGGTTTTTGTTCGATGTCTCGCTCGTGATCTGCCGGTCGCCGATGTTCACCGTGCCACTAGTCGGCTTGAGTAAGGCGTTGAGGTGCTGGAGTAAGGTCGATTTACCAGACCCGGTGTGGCCGATGATTGCCGTGTAGCTCCCGTCGTGGATCGTCGTCGACACATCCTTGAGGCCGTCGCCAGCAAACGGCGTGCCCGCCTGATAGGTAAAGCTCACATGGTCGAATGTAATGTCCACAGGTCCTTCACCAGCCCTTCCTCATCAAGATAATCAGCTTTCATCCGGACACTGCGCTTTTGCAATGCCGCCTTGAGTTTTTCCGCATAAGGCACGTCTAAGCCTAGCTGCAAGAGTTCTTCCCCGTGCGCAAAAATAGTCGCCGGCGCGCCTTGTTCGATCACCTGGCCGTCGTCGAGGACCAGGACCTGATCGGCGCCGGCCGCCTCGTCGATATCATGTGTGATCGACAACACGGTCAGCTGTTGCTTCTGGCGAAGCTCGCGGATCAGGGTCAAGATCTCCAAGCGTCCGGCCGGGTCGAGCATCGACGTGGCTTCGTCTAAGATAATGATTTCCGGCTGCTGGGCAACGATCCCAGCAATCGCAACGCGCTGTTTCTGGCCGCCCGATAGCCGGGCCGGCTCGCGCTTAGCGAACGCCTGCATGTTCACCGCCTCAAGCGCCGATTGTACCCGCACCACCATCTCAGGTCGCGGGACGGCCCGGTTCTCTAACCCGAAGGCAACATCGTCGGCCACGGTCGCCCCGACGAACTGGTTGTCAGGATTCTGGAACACGATGCCAACCTTGGCCCGGATATCCCAGACGGTTTCCTCACTCAGCTTCATGCCGGCCACGGTCACCGTACCGGCTTCAGGCGCCAGTAGCCCGTTGATATTCTTCGCAAGTGTCGATTTACCGCTGCCGTTGTGGCCGATGATCGCCCACCATTCACCGGCGGGAACGCGGAAGGAGACGTCTGCAAGCGCCGCCTTGTCCGCCTCGGGATAATGATAGCTTAGATGTTCAACATTGATGGCATCGACCACGTCAGTCGCCTTCCTTTCTGCATTAGCGTACCGCAATATCATACCATATTTTTCCCGCAATAGGCGGCCTCTCATCAAGCTGTCACTACACCACGCAAAAGGGCCGGGCAACGGCCCGACCTAAAAATATGTATAAAAAAATCATTTAATGATGGAGACACTGGTTACCCGGTGCTCGCAAGCTAGACTAAGCTATCACACATGGGATAGCCATCATCGTAACGCTCCATCGATCAAATGACCAAAGTGTTACGGCCACGAGGGTCGCAACGGTTTTGAAAAGGTGATCACCGTTGCCGGCGAATCATCTGGATGTCAATGGGTAAGTTGGATAGGTTTAATCGTCGAGCATCACATCGCTAAGTGCGCTCAGTTCTGCTCTGGGGAATTAAACTAATTCCAAGATAACCATTTGGGCTGCATCGCCACGACGCGGCGCAGTCTTCAGAATGCGGGTGTAACCACCCTTGCGTTCTGCATAGCGAGGAGCAACGTCAGAAAACAGCTTCTGCAATGCAGACTGAACAACGACGGTGTCGCCATCTTCTTTAACATCAGCGATCTCGTTGCGCAGGAATGCTGCGGCTTGACGACGAGCGTGCAGGTCGCCGCGCTTGCCTAACGTGATCATCTTTTCAGCGGTGGAACGAACTTCCTTAGCGCGCGCTTCGGTGGTCGTGATCCGTTCGTGGATCAAAAGATCCGTGGTCAGATCGCGAAGCAAAGCCTTACGTTGGGAGCTAGTCCGTCCTAATTTACGGTAACTCATGAATGTTTTGCCTCCTTTGCAATTAGTCTTCGGTGCGCAGGCCCAAGCCAAGGTCGCTAAGCTTGTTCTTAACTTCCTCAAGCGACTTGCGGCCTAAGTTGCGGACCTTCATCATATCGGCTTCTGTTTTGTTGGTCAACTCTTGCACGGTGTTGATCCCAGCACGCTTCAAACAGTTGTAGGAACGGACAGACAAGTCGAGCTCTTCGATGGTCATCTCAAGCATCTTTTCCTTGTGGGTCTCTTCTTTTTCAACCATGATTTCGGCGTTCTTGGCTTCATCGGTCAAGTTGACGAAAATATCCAAATGCTCGGTGAGGATCTTCGCAGCCAAGCTGATGGCTTCGCGTGGGTTGATCGAACCATTGGTCCAAACATCCAGCGTCAGCTTGTCGAAGTCGTTGCGCCGACCAACACGGGTGCTTTCGACTTGATAGTTGACCCGACTGATTGGGGTGAAAATCGAGTCGATCGGCAATACCCCAATCGGCATGTCATCAACTTTATTTTGATCAGCTGCCACATACCCTCGACCAGTCTTAACCGTCATCCGGACGTGGAAGCGACCACCCTCTGCA
>CAKQZO010000085.1 GCA_934293835.1 uncultured Lacticaseibacillus sp.
ACGCACGTCGTTCGATGCTTGCCGGTGTCGACAAGCTGGCAGATACTGTTAAGACCACGCTTGGCCCTAAAGGCCGCAACGTTGTTTTGGAAAAGTCTTACGGCTCTCCTGAAATCACCAACGATGGGGTGACCATCGCCAAGGGGATCGAGCTAGAAGATCACTACGAAAACATGGGCGCGAAGTTGGTTGCCGAAGTTGCAACCAAGACCAACGACATCGCCGGTGATGGGACGACAACCGCAACGGTTCTGGCCCAAGCCATCATCCGTGAAGGCATGAAGAACGTCACTGCCGGTGCTAACCCAGTCGGCATTCGCCGCGGGATCGAATTGGCGACCGATGCGGCAGTCAAGGAATTGCACGAGATTTCCCATACCGTTTCTGGTAAGAAGGAAATCGCCCAGGTTGCTTCTGTTTCTTCCGCAAGTGAAGAAGTCGGTGAATTGATCGCCGACGCGATGGAGAAGGTCGGTAACGACGGTGTAATCACCATCGAAGAATCCAAGGGGATCAAGACCGAATCCGATGTCGTTAAAGGGATGCAATTCGATCGTGGTTACCTGTCGCAATACATGGTCACCGACAACGACAAGATGGAAGCAGATTTGGACAACCCTTACATCTTGATCACCGATAAGAAGATTTCTAACATTCAAGACGTCTTGCCTCTGTTGCAAGAAATCGTGCAACAAGGTAAGGCCCTGTTGATCATCGCTGATGATGTTGACGGCGAAGCCTTGCCAACCTTGGTTCTGAACAAGATCCGTGGGACCTTCAACGTGGTTGCGGTTAAGGCACCAGGCTTCGGCGATCGCCGCAAGGAACAACTGCAAGACATCGCTACCTTGACCGGTGGGACCCTGATCACGGCTGATCTCGGCTTGGATCTCAAGGATACCAAGATCGATCAACTGGGTACGGCCAACAAGGTCACGATCACCAAGGACAAGACCACGATCGTTGAAGGCGCCGGCGATAAGGCTGCCATCGACGAACGCGTGGCGACGATCCGCAAGCAGATCGAAGAAACCAGCTCCGATTTCGACCGTGAAAAGTTGCAGGAACGCTTGGCTAAGTTAGCTGGCGGGGTCGCTGTGATTAAGGTCGGTGCTGCGACCGAAACCGAACTGAAGGAACGTAAGTATCGGATCGAAGATGCCTTGAACGCGACCCGTGCGGCCGTTGAAGAAGGCTATGTGGCCGGTGGTGGCGTTGCCCTCATCGACACCATCAAGGCCGTCGCTGCCCTCCAAGAAGACGGGGATGTTCAAACCGGGATCAACATCGTGCTGCGCGCCCTTGAAGAGCCTGTTCGCCAAATCGCCGTTAACGCTGGTTTGGAAGGCTCCGTCATCGTTGATCGTATGAAGAAAGAAGACGTTGGCTTCGGGTACAACGCTGCGACCGACACTTGGGAAGACATGGCGAAGGCCGGGATCATCGACCCAACGAAGGTGACCCGTTCGGCATTGCAAAACGCGGCTTCTGTTGCCGCATTGATGCTGACGACCGAAGCGGTTGTGGCCGACAAGCCAGACGAAAACGCCCCAGCTGCGCCAGCTGCCCCTGCAGGCGGCATGGGCGGGATGATGTAATTCCGTCACTGATTAAGCTCCGCGTCCATGCGACGCGGAGCTTTTTTGATGTTGATAACATTTCCCGGGAAATGTTGCCCGTACCCTCGGTAAAATCACCGCATTTTGTTTGCCATCAGGGGCGTCACAGGTGTATATTGTGCGCAAGGACGTGAATCGTCGTGAGGGGGGATCGTATGTTCAAACATCGCAAGCCAGATATTCAAGTTGTGGCGGCGCTAACAGCCGCCATTGCTGCGACCAACGCCTTGCCGCGCCTGCAAGCGGATCTAACTGCGTTTGCCGAGACTTATCAGCAAGGTAAGAGCAGCCCTTTGGGAGTGGCGGTGTTTTCGAGCCGGATCTCCCACACGATCTACATGCACGATTATCAAGTACCGACCGAGGTGTTGGCGTTGTTATCCTTGCTGAATCAGCAAAACGCAGGCGCCAATCCCGGCTGGTCTTGATCTGATATAATTGAATTAAAGGAGTGATTGCTGTGAAACTGATCGAAAATCCGATTCGCTTGAATGCGAGTCTCCACAAGATGTTACCTTATACCATGCGTTATCTGTATGGGAAACATAATGGTACCGTCAAGATGTTCCGGCTGTATACGCTCGGGTCGGTCCATGTGCACTACGTTGAAGGCTTCACCAAAACTGATGTGGTGTTGACCCATGACCATCGGCAAATCAAGCAAGAAGAGATCGACTTTGTGATCGCCAAGCTTTTCGCCGAAGACCAGCGCGCCAAGCTTGTGATCGATGACGAGGCGAAGCAGCGCGTTGAGGCTTCAGCCAAGCGGAAGCTACCGTTCAAAGACGTTGTCATCATCGAATTGCCGGTTGCCTAACCTATGATTAATCCCGTCGAACCGGTACTTTTGTCCGGGGAGCAGGATTTTTCTTGTTTATTGATGGCTTTTCAGAAAGCGATGCGCTAGAATAGCTTCTGTTTGATTTTTGGAAAATGGAGAAACGAAATGGCTCATTTGAAACGCTTTTTAGTGGGGAAACCGCTAAAGTCCAACGAGGAAGGCGGACAAAAACTAGGTAAGCTCAAGGCGCTAGCGATGTTGTCGAGCGATGCGCTATCGTCTGTCGCATACGGGACTGAACAGATCGTCTTAGTCCTGACGACACTATCTGCGGCTGCGATCTGGTATTCGTTGCCAATCGCGGCGTTCGTCTTGATCTTGCTGCTGGCCTTGACGATGTCATATCGGCAGATCATTCACGCGTATCCAAGTGGTGGTGGCGCGTATGTCGTCGCCAGCGAGAACTTGGGGCAAAACGCGGGGCTCGCCGCTGGTGGCAGCTTATTGATCGATTACATGCTGACCGTGGCGGTATCGACCTCTGCTGGGGCTGAGGCGATCACGTCTGCTGTGCCTGCTTTGTATGGGCATGAAGTGGCGATTGCGTTGGTGATCATCGTGGTTTTGGCGTTGATGAACTTGCGCGGTATGAGTGAGTCGGCGAATTTCTTGATGGTGCCGGTGTACTTGTTCGTGCTTTCGATCACCGCGATGATCGTTTGGGGACTCTTTCAGATCATGACCGGGGCGATTCCGTTCAAGGCGACGGCCGTTGTCGGCGGTGTGGTTCCTGGGATCTCAGCGGCGCTGATCTTCAGAGCCTTCTCCAGCGGTTCGAGTTCGCTGACCGGGGTCGAGGCGATTTCGAACGCGGTTCCGTTTTTCAAGAAGCCGCGGGAACATAATGCCGCGTCAACGCTGGCGATCATGGCCGCGATCTTAGGCTTCTTCTTCGCCGGAATCACCTTCTTGAACTATTGGTATGGCATCGTGCCAGAAGCCAAGGTAACCGTGCTGTCACAGGTGGCCGCGCATACCTTCGGGCAAGGTGGCGCGATGTATTATGTGATTCAGTTTGCAACGGCTTTGATCTTGGCGGTTGCGGCCAATACGGGTTTTTCCGCATTTCCAGTGCTGGCCTATAACCTCGCCAAGGACAAGTACCTGCCGCACATGTACATGGACCGTGGGGACCGGCTGGGTTATTCGAACGGCATCTTGACGCTCGCGATTGGTTCAGGCGTCTTGATTGCCTTGTTCCACGGCTCGACTGAGCGTTTGATCCCGCTGTATGCCGTGGGCGTGTTCATTCCGTTCACGCTGTCGCAGTCAGGGATGATTCGGCACTGGTGGAAGCGGCATACGACAGAAAAAGGCTGGTTGGGCAAATCCTTTGCCAACTTTGCCGGGGCGCTGATTTCCTTTGCAATCTTGGTCATCTTGTTTGTTTACCGGCTGCCTGATATCTGGCCGTTTTTCATCATCATGCCGTTGCTGGTCTTCGTCTTCTACAAGATCCACGAGCACTACAAGATGGTTGCGGCGCAGCTGCGGTTGCCTGTTGATGTGGCCAAGCACGAGTATTCCGGCTCGACGGTGATCGTGTTGGTCGGCAATGTGACGCGGGTCACGCGTGGTGCGTTGAACTACGCCCAAACAATCGGAGATTATGTGATCGCGATGCATGTGTCCATGGATGAGAATCCGAATAAGGAACACGAGACGCAAGATGAATTCAAGCGGGACTTCCCCGACGTGCGGTTCGTCGATGTGCACTCCAGCTATCGGACAATCACCGGGCCGACGATCCGCTTCGTCGATATCATTGCGAAGAATGCGGCCAAGCGCAACTTCACCACGACGGTTCTGATTCCGCAGTTCGTGCCGAAGAAGCCATGGCAAAACATCTTGCATAACCAGACCAACGTCCGGCTACGAACGGCCTTCGCTTCTCGCGAAAACGTCATTATCGCGACGTATAGTTACCACTTGAAACGCTAATCTACGCAGGGCCGACCAGGCAACATTGTGGTCGGCCTTTTGTATTCTCGGCCTTGGCGGAGGGGGTCATGCGAGGGGCTAATAATCATGCTACAATAGATGCAGATATTTAAGGATGGGTGAAATCAATGCCGCAAAAGACACAAGACACGCCAATGATGCAGCAATACCAGGCAATCAAGGATCAATATCCTGATGCCTTTTTGTTCTACCGCATCGGGGACTTTTATGAATTGTTCAATGATGATGCGATCAAAGGCGCGCAGCTGTTAGAGCTGACTTTGACGGCGCGGAATAAGTCGGCTGATGACCCGATTCCGATGTGTGGGGTCCCGCACCACGCCGCGCAGAGTTACGTCGACATCTTGGTCGATCAAGGCTATAAGGTCGCCATCTGCGAACAGGTGGAAGATCCGAAAAAAGCGGTGGGGATGGTCAAGCGTGAGGTGATTCAGCTGGTGACCCCGGGGACGACGATGGATGTCAAACCCGGTGAAGCCAAGGCAAATAACTATCTCACCGCGGTACTGCCGCAAGCGTCGGCGTATGGCTTGGCCTATGCCGATCTGTCCACCGGTGAACTCAAGGTGTCGCACTTGGCCCATCAATTCGCCGTGCAAAACGAGTTGGCGGCATTGGGGACCCGCGAGGTCGTGGTGCCGACAGATCTCAGTGACAGCGATGCCGAATGGCTCGGCGCCGGACGGTTGTTATCGCCGCAGGCCCCGGCTGAGGCCGAAGCCGAAGCGAGCTATGTGAGCCAAGGGCTTAGCGACCCGTTACAGCGCGACGTGGTCGTGATGCTGATGCAATATCTGCTCAGCACGCAAAAGCGGAGTCTCGCCCATATCCAACAGGCCGTCGCCTATCAGCCGTCGGAATTCTTAGAGATGGACCCGGATGCGCGGACTAATCTCGATATTTTGAAGAACTCGCGCACCGGCCGCAAAGGCGATACGCTACTGGCGGTGCTCGACCAGACCAAAACAGCGATGGGCGGGCGCTTGTTGAAACAATGGCTGGACCGGCCACTGCTTGACCTGAAGCGGATCAAGACGCGGCAAGACCAGGTGCAGGATCTGCTCGACCATTATTTTGAACGCAGCGAACTGCAAGAGCGGCTGATCAAGGTCTATGATCTGGAACGGCTGGCCGGACGGGTGGCGTATGGTAATGTCAATGCCCGTGATCTGATTCAGTTGCAGACCTCGCTTGATCAGATTCCGGCTGTCCAAGATATTTTGGCGCAACTGGATGACGGGGCGTTCGGGAAGTTGCGCCAGCAACTCGATCCTGTGCAAGACGTCGCCAACTTGATTCGCCGGGCGATCGAACCCGAGGCCCCGATCTCGATCACCGAAGGCGGGTTGATCTTACAAGGCTATAATCAACAGCTCGACGACTATCGTTCCGCGATGGTAAACTCCAAACAATGGATCGCCGATCTGGAAAGTCAGGAACGCACGGCGACGGGGATTCATAACCTGCGCATTCGCTACAACAAAGTCGCGGGGTATTATATCGAAGTCACCAAAGGCAACCTCGACAAGGTTCCTGAAGGCCGCTATCAGCGTAAGCAGACGCTGACGAACGCCGAGCGGTTCATCACCCCGGAGCTCAAGGATAAAGAAACGCTGATCTTGACGGCGCAGGAGTCGGCGACCGGGTTGGAATACGACCTATTCCAAGACATTCGCGATCAGGTCAAGGCCCAGATCACGCGCCTCCAGAAGCTTGCGGCCCAAGTCGCAGCCTTGGATATCTTGCAAAGCTTTGCCGTCGTCACCGAGAATCAACATTACGTCCGGCCGGTCATGCATGCGAATACGCATGACATCACGATTCATGGCGGGCGGCATCCGGTCGTTGAGCACGTGCTGGGAAGCCAGCAATATATCCCCAACGATGTGGTCATGGGCGAGGATTGCGACATGTTGTTGATCACCGGTCCGAACATGTCCGGGAAATCGACTTACATGCGCCAGTTGGCCTTGATCGTCGTCATGGCCCAAGCTGGATGTTTCGTCCCGGCAGACAGCGCCGATTTGCCGGTGTTCGATCAGATCTTCACACGTATCGGGGCGGCGGACAACCTCGCCGCCGGTCAAAGTACGTTCATGGTCGAGATGATGGAAGCCAACGCGGCCTTGGAACACGCCACCGCCAGCTCGCTGATTTTGTTTGACGAAATCGGGCGCGGCACGGCGACCTACGACGGGATGGCGCTAGCGCAGGCGATCATCGAGCACCTGCACGACCATGTGCACGCGAAGACCTTGTTTTC
>CAKQZO010000086.1 GCA_934293835.1 uncultured Lacticaseibacillus sp.
TCGTGAGGGCGGGCTGGTAGTAGGTACCAGACGTTGGCGAGTTGTCGAAACCGACGACGCTGAGGTCTTCACCTATGACTAGGCCCAGTTCGTTGGCGGCCTTGTAGACCCCGTAGGCCATCATGTCGTTCAGGCAGAAGAAGAAGTCGTAGCGGCGCTTTTTCAACAGTTCCAACGCAATTTCATAGGCGCGGTCGAAGGCGAAGTAGCCGTCGAAGGTATTGGCGCGCACGTCGATGTCGGGATGGTGAGCCCGCATGTAGGTGATGCAGGCGTTCAGGCGCTGCTCTGAGTTATACGAGCCGTGATCGGCGTTGTAGAAGCCGGCCGTGTGGCGGAAGAAGCAAATCTTACGATGCGCGCTGTGTTCATAATATTGCATCAAGGCCGTGATCCCCGGGGTGTTGGCTAAGACCACGTTATCGACGTTCGGCAAGTCGAGCTCGTCGGCCATCAAGACGATCGGCAGCTGGACGCGCTTGGCCAAGGCGTGGAGTTCGTCGCGGGGGATGGCGTGATTCCAGAAAATCAGACCGTCGAACATCTGTGAATCGATCAAATAAGCATTGCTGTTGCCGATGACCACCAAGGCGTAGCCCTTGGGAAGCAGCGCCTTGCGCATGTCGTCGATCAGCGTCCCATTGAAGGCACTGTTGAAGTTGTTGATGAGCATGCAGACGATCTTGGAATGTTGTGTACGCAGGCCGCGCGCGGCAACATTGGGATGGTAGTGGAGGTCGTCGGCGATGGCCTTGATTCGCTGGCGTGTCTGTTCGCTGAGGGTACCGCCCCCATTCAAGGCGTAAGACACGGTGGCGACCGAAACCCCGGCGCGCTTGGCGATATCGACTAGCCCGATTTTTTTATTCATAGCGACCCCCACCTCGTGATATCAAACATATAGACATTATAGCATAAGCCCGGCCAATGAGAGTTGTAATATTGGGATGTTGACAGCGCTTTTATAACGTTGTATAGTGTGTTTGCTAAAAAATAAACGTTTGATATTTTAAATTTGGTAATATTTTCGAGGAAGACAGCCTCGATATTTATTTAATTAAAAAATCAAACGTTTAATATTATTGTTGAGGTGATCCTTATGAGTGACTTTTCAGCGCAGGCACGACTGCAGGCAATCGACGCCAAATACCAAGAGGTGGTGACCCGGACAGGCACCAAGATTCCTTACACTACGGAAGGCGGGCGGTTCGACGACCACAGCCGTATCGGTGGGGAGGTGGAGGCGAGCGAGCATGTCAGCTGGTGGACGAACGGATTTTATCCAGGGATTCTGTGGTTGCTTTACGCCCAACACCAGCGACCGCAATATGCCCAGGCCGCCGCGGCGATCGAAGACGAGCTGGCGCTGAATCTGGCGACGATGCGTGGGTTGAATCATGATGTTGGCTTCATGTATCTGCTGAGCAGTGGCTACCATGCCGCGCTGACAGGGTCGCCGACGGCTAAGCAGCGTGCGTTACACGCGGCGACGCTGCTCGCTGGGCGCTTCAATCTCAACGGCCGCTTCATCCGAGCCTGGGATCCACGCGATGCCGATGAGGCGCGTACGGGCTGGTCGATCATCGACACGATGATGAACCTCGAGTTGCTGTACTGGGCGAGCGTGCAGACTGACGATCCGCGCTTTGCGGCGATCGCCGACGCGCATGCGCATACGGTGATGCAACACGCGGTGCGAGCAGATGGTTCGGTCAAACATATCATCGTCTTCGATCCGCGCACCGGTGCGTATCAGCATTCGCTTGGCGGACAGGGCTTCGGTCACGGGTCGGCTTGGACGCGCGGGCAAGGTTGGGGCGTGTATGGGTTCACCAAGGCGTATCAGTACACGCATCAAGCCGAATATCTCACAACGGCGATTAAGATCGCGGATTACTGCCTCGCCCAATACCAGCCGGGGCAGCCGTTGCCGATTGATTTTCGCCAACCCGCCAGTGTTTCTGCCATCGACAATTCGGCGACGGCGATCCTCGCTAGCGGACTGCTGAGCCTCAGCGCGGCCTTGGCGACGCAGCCCGCCCAAGCTGAGCACTACCGGCGCGCGGCCGGCGATCTGGTCGCCACAATCGATGCGCACTATGCCACATATGACGCCAGGCGCGACAATATCGTTGATGGCGCGGCGGTCAGTTATCACGAGGAACCGCAACCGCAGGCGCTGATCTATGCAGATTTCTACTATATTGAAGCTTTGATGAAGCTAGCCGGGCAGGCGCTGCCCCTCGCTAGCTTGATCGAGAAAGGGGAACAGTGATGACAACAGTCAAGAAAGCCGACTTTTTCCAACCGGCGTTCGCCCCAGTGGCGAATCTGAAGCAGGTCATGCCGCGGGTGCTCGTCCACGACGATATCGTGCGGCAGGTCATCGAGACAGCCGATGATGCCTTGCAGAAGAAGTTCGTTTTCAACATGGAGTGGGACCTCGAACGTACCGATATCCCGGTGATTTTCAAGGATCGTATCGACTGGACCTACAAGCCAGCCGACGACGATGAGTTCATCTGGGCGTTCAACCGCCATCAGTTTCTGGTTTGTCTGGCCCAGGCCTATCTGATCACAGGCGATGAGAAGTATGTGCAAGGCTACATCGATCTGATCAGCGATTTCATCGACCAACAGCCGATTAGTCCCGACAACCGCATGACGACCTGGCGCATCTTGGAGATCGGCTTCCGCACGGAGAAGTGGCTCAAGTCGTTGTACATGATTCAAGCGAGTCCGTTGCTCACCGATGCGGTGTTGAACAAGATCGTTGCGTCGATGCGTGTCCACGAAGAGACGTTGCTGGCAGAAAACAAGCCGTATAACTATTCGACCAACTGGGGTGTGTTCGAGAACTTCGGACTGTTCCTTTATGGCTGCCTGCTCCCCAAAGACGATCTGACTGAGAAGGCCTTACACGACTCGCTGGTTTATCTGAATCGCGCCTTGCATGTGCAAGTCCAAAATGATGGCGTGCAGGTGGAACAATCGGCGCTGTATCACAACGAAGTGCTGCGCGTGATGCTAGAAGTCATCTTGTTTGCCCGCCGGGTGAACTTGCCGCTGCCGGCCGGCTTCAGCGCGCAGGTGAAGAAGCTGGCGCAGACTTCCCGCTATCTGGCCAAGCCCGATGGCACTCAGTTGCTGTATGGCGATTCTGATGTCCAGCATCTGAACACGCCTTGGCAGCTGGCCGCGGTGGTGTTCGCCGATGGGACCTTCAAGCAGGTGCCAGATGAGGCGCTGACGTTCGAGAATTCTTGGTTGTTCACCACCCATGACCAAGCCGTCTTCGCCGGCCTAACGAAGCGTGCGCCTGCGGTGTCCTCGGTTGCGTTGACCGCTTCGGGGCATTACGTGTTGCGGTCGAGTTGGAATCGAGACGCCGATATGTTGCACATGGCCTGCGGGCAGATTGGTAGCGGTCATGGCCACAGCGACTTGTTGCATCTGGATTGGATCGTCGGTGGACACGATGTGTTGGTCGATGCCGGGCGTTATACCTATGTCGACAAGCCGGAGCGGTATGCGTTCAAAATGATGCCGGCACACAACACTATCATGGTCGACGGCTTCGATCCGCATCATTACGCGCAGTCTTGGGACCTAAGCACGCAAGTCGACGAGCTTAAGGGCCCGCTTGAAACCGGTGCGGGCTACGAATTTTTCGAGGCCGGCCACGATGGCTTCATGAAGTTGGCCTCGCCGGTGTGGGTAACCCGCAAGGTTTTGCATCTGCAACCGGCGGTGTATCTGGTGATCGACCAGGTCAAGGCGCAAGGCCAACACCACTATGAACAGGCGTTTCACTATGACTCGGCCGGTAAGGTCGCGCTACACGATCACATCGCCGAATTCACCGTCGCCGGAATCGCGGCGACGAGCGTCTTTGATCAGCGGTTGACCCCAACACTTGCTCCAAGCGCCCAATCGTATCACTACAACAGTCAGACCCCTAATCATAAAGTCGTGTGTGCCGGTGACCTACAAGGCAATCAGACCTTCTACACCGTGCTGGTCGCCGGGCAAGCGGCTACCGTCTCGGTCACCAAGGTGCCGGTGCAAGATGTGAAGCTGGGGCGGACGGTACCAGAAGCTGAGGTCGATGGCCTTGAGATCACCGCCGGCACGCAACACTTCTTGGTCATCAATGGGCATGGCAACATCACCCATGGCACCAACTTGTACCGGGTAGGGGAACACTATACAGAAGCGCAGCTGACGTTCTTTGATTTGAACAAGCCTGATGATACGGGCACGATGGTCAGCTGGTAGGATTCAGGAGGTGCTATTATGAATAAGCAAAAACATGTCGGTGCGGTTAACGCCAAGGTTCAAGACGCTGATCAACCGAAGTTACCGTTCGCGTTCTCGATTGCGATGTTCTTGGCCCCACTGTGCTGGTACGGCCCAGCGGCATCTGCGCGCGGGACGCTGTTACCGCAATTATTTAGTCAAATCGATCCTTCTCGCAAGATCTGGGCGGTAGGGATTCTAGGGGCGGTCGCCACCATCACCGGGGCAATCACGAATTTCTTGTTCGGCGCGATGTCTGACGTCAACCGGTCGCGGTTTGGCCAGCGCAAGCCGTACATCGTCGTCGGAACGCTGATCATGGCGTTGTCTTTGGTCATCGTCGCCAATTTGCGGTCGGTGATTGCGATCATCTTCGTCTGGGTGTTGGTTTCCGGAGGGGAGAACATCGTTGCTGCGGCGATCTACCCGCAGATCTCTGATCGGGTTGCACCGCGGTGGCGGGGCACGCTATCGACGTTCTATGGAGTTGGCATGACCGCGGCCCAGCAAGGTTTCGCCATCTTGGCCGCGCAGTTCTTGGGTAACGTCAAATATGGCCTGTACACCTTGGCCGCGATCTCAGTCGTCTTGTGCCTCGTGCATGTGTTGCTGGCCGATGAGCAATCGAATCTCGATCAGCCGAAGATCAAGTTCGACAAAGAAGCGATCCTCAAATACTTCACATTCCCAACCAAAGGGGCGCGCGATTTTTACTTAGCCTTAACAGGGAAGTTCTTCATGATCGTCGGCTACATGATTGTCTTCACCTATCTGCTGTACATTTTCACGGATTATATCCATCTGTCCAGCGGCCGCGCCGGCGAATCGATCTCCATCTATTCGACCATCAGCCTGGTCGTCGGGGTCTTCTTCGCCGCCGTGGCGGGACCGATTGCCGATAAAATGAAGCGCGTCAAGCTGCCGATCATCATCGCCACGGTGATCTTGGCGATTGCACCGCTGTTCCCGATGTTGGTCGTGAAGCCTTGGGCAATGTTCGCCTACGCCGGGTTGGCCGCAGTCGGCAACGGGGTCTACAACTCCGTCGATGGTGCCTTGAACCTCGACGTGTTACCGTCTTCTGACACTGCCGGTAAAGACCTGGGGTTGATCAACCTCGCCAACACCTTCTCCCAGATGTTGGCGGCCATCATTGCGTCGATTATTGTCAGCGCTTTCGGCTTTGGGGCCATCTTCTATTTTGCCATCGGCATGGAGATTGTCGCCATCGTGCTGATGGGTTCGATCAAGTCGGTACGGTAGCCAAGAGGTTGTGAATAGGGAGCCGCTGTTGCTACAGAAGTGTGGTGACAGCGGCTTTTTTGCATGGTAATCTGTTGCAATTGCGATTGTTTAATCACATTCATCGTGTTAAACTGCAAATATGGAACAAAAAGTTCTTAAAACGGAGGTTAATCATGATTACAGGCTTGCATTTGGAAAATTACGGTTCGTTTGTATCCGTTGACTGGGATCTGACGGCACGACATCAAGCTAAGCACGTTGTGGCGCTTTATGGGGAAAATGGGGCAGGTAAGACGAATTTGCTGCGGCCATTCGCCCAACTTGCGCAAACCGTTGAAACCTTGCGTTTCCGGCGGGCGCTGATGGAGCAGCTCAGTGAAGAGGGCGACGAGCCCGACGATGTAGAGGCCAGGCTTCAACATCGTAATCCAGGGATGGCAACCACGTTAGTCCAGATTTTCCGCAATTCGTTCACAATCAATAGTCAGACGGATTCTGTTATCCGATTTGAATTTGATAATGGAGGCCTTAAGAAGCGTGGCAGTAGTTCAGGTTATTATGAACTTGTTTTCGATGAGAAGCATCAGCTCCAGCGGGAAACCTTGTATTCGATTGTGAATGTCCGTAACGGGATTATTTTTGACATTCGTCGTGACGAAGAGGCGATTCAAAGTAGCTTCAGTGCGATGGCATTTAGTGATCAGCTTCAGAAGGAATTTGAGAATAGCATCCGCCGATTGTGGGGGAAGCATACGTTATTAAGCATCATCAACCTTGCGTTGGCAGATAATAATCGCGAATACATGCGGACAGGCGTCGCCGATAGCGTCTGGCAGGCGATGCATGAACTCAAATCTATTTCGTTCACGTTAAGTAATCTACGTCGCGGTTATCGTCACGGTTTGCTAACGCGCAATCCAATTTCGGGGCAGATTGCCCAGCGTGATGAAGAGCAACTGACAACGACCGAGAGAATGCTAAATGCTTTCTTTCCGCAACTATATGCCGATATTGTCGGGCTTCACTATCGCCGCGAATCTCAAGGGGATAAGGTCAGCTATGAGCTGATGGTGCAAAAGAATATCTGGGGTGAGGTGCGTGGTATTCCTTTTACTC